>CASDUB010000026.1 GCA_949283905.1 uncultured Lachnospiraceae bacterium
AAACAGCTTTGTCAGCAGCTTAACGCAAACGTCATGATTATAAAAATGATTGCATTCATGAAGCAATATGTAATAAAGCTGATCATCTGAATATTCCCGCTCAGGCAGCAGTATAGTCTTTTTGAAAATCCCGAATCCCATAGGAACATTTGTAATATTCGAAACTCGAAGACTTATTTCTGTCTGTTTACCATACTCTCTGTTTATCTTTCTTAAACACTCATCATATTTGGAATCCGCTTTATCTGATAAAAATACAACTTTCCTGTTAATCCGAACAAATAAGACTATGTGTTTTATTATCAACACTGCCGCAATTACAATCCAGCATGAGATTAATACATCTCCGATTGTCCACCCGACAACAGGAATTTGTCTTTCAACAGTTTCCTTTACAGGATTTAATACTTCAGGCAAACGTATTGGTTTTGTAAAACTAAATTTTGCCGGTACAAAAAGCCGTAAAAGTGTCAATATATACAAAAACAATACCGCAAAGACGCCATCATAACGGATCAGTAATTTTTTCTTTCGCAAAATGTAAAGTACTATAATGAAAATATCTGAACATAATACGCTCATTATTAACGAATACAATGTAAAAGACATAGTTAACGTTCTCCTACTTTAGTAATATATAAATCATTCATCAGCCTTTTTATATTCGTCGATGATACGTTCAAGCTCATCGATAACCTGCTCCCGTTCTTCATCGCGTTGTTTTTGAGATTTTTCTTTTACAGAGTCTTCTTTCAATAGGGCTATGGCTACCTTATGCAATACTCTCGTATCGTTAATTTCTTCAAGCAGAACTCTTTTCGTAAACTCTTCTTCGGAAATAAGAGGTTTAAATTCCCGCGCATATTTTGCGTATTTTTCATCTCTGCCGGTAATTCCGCATACTTCAATCAATCCTTTGTCTTCTAATTGATTCAAGTAACGGTGAATTTGAGTTTTATGATTAAAATAATCCGAAAGACGTTCAAAGAGTTCAACACTTGTCAAAGGTTTATCCGAATGCCAGAACTCATTCATTATAAGTCTTTCATATCTGTTAAGTTTATAATTCATCGATGATTGTCTCCCATGGTTTATTAATAACATTTTTGTTAATACAATTTTAATCCTATCCCAGTTATTTGTCAATATAATTATATATTATCAACATAATTGTTGAGACAATTGTTATAACAATATAAAAAGCGTCATACCACACATCACGCACGGTTTGACGCTGATCTTTTGATTATAATTTTTTGAATTTATACTTACCTTTCCCATGTCCTGATACTGGTTCTATTATATCTGCCTGTATTAAATCGGATAAAAATTTGGACGCACCGGATTTTTTTAAATCAATCAATTCCATAACTGCGCTTCTTCCAAACACTTCCTCATAACCGAACCTTTCAAACAATCTGCAAACACGGTTTGTTGTTTTAATGGAAAAGTCCTTCCCTTTTCCTGAAAGTACACCTTCAATGTCCGCTTTTTTATCTCGAATGTCCACTTTTTCGCTTTCAATGTCCGCTTTTTGCTTCCAATGTCCGCTTTTTCTGTTTTCAAAAGTCCACTTATATGCATATCTCGGTTATGAAGCTCATTTTCTTCGTTTAAAAGCAGATTCCTTAAAAAGACTTCAAGAAATTCTGTTGTTTCATGAATACCTTTTTGCAGATTAGTATAATTCGCACGGACAAGTGCATTTCTGAAGTACCAGCCATTTTCGGCAAAGATATCATTCATTGCAGAAAAGCCAAGTGTTCTAAGATACTTTATAAAGAATACCGCAGTTGTCCTTGTATTACCTTCACCAAAAATATGAATTTGCCACAGTCTTGAAATAAACACCGCAAGATGATGGATGATTTCGTCCATAGACAGACCTCTGTAGCTGAAATCCTTTTCCTGAGAGAAATCATATTCAAGTGTTGCTCTAAGCTCCGAAGCGCTGCCATATATTACGGTTGCACCGTCGAGCACCCATTCTTTCTTTGTAATGTTGTAGTCTCTGATCTTTCCGGCGTGCTTATAGATTCCCTGAAATAGTTTGCGATGGATGGATATATACTCATTCGGAGAGAACGAAAATGCTGTTTCAGAAAGTATCTCGGCAATACGTGATGACACCTTGTCCGCTTCTTCTGTGCGCTGCTCATCCGGCATATGTACAGGTTTTTCCTTATAGTAGCTGTCAATAAGGCTCTGTGCTTCCTTTATCGTGATTTCGCCTTCAATGTTTTTAATGGCAGTGTCAATCAAATACTTTGACGGCTTCAAACCATCTACAGCCTGAAGCCCTATTGCAGTACTCCAAACATAGCTTCTACCGGCTTTATCCGGTTCTGATTCTTTCAAATACTCTTTAAATGGATCTCTTTCCATCTACTCTACCTCATTACACAAATTTTTCATCCGTTATATCAAACCTTTATCTTTTCAAATTAAAGTATACCATATTACCAACAAAAAGCTTAATTGAAATATCAGTATAGTCAAACACTCCGCCAATAGATTTTACATTATCATTCTTCATATTTTTACCATTCTTCAAAACATTAAGAATTTAAGTTCAAAACAACAAACATCATTTTTCTTTCATTTCTTGAAAATATATATTTCTCATCTCAGTTTATCTGCGTTTTTGCAACAACATCACAGGTAGTCGGATCGACTATAACATAATAATCATTTAAGTCTTTTTCTGTTTTCATGCAATCCACCAACCTCTTTTACTCTATTTCCTTCTACATCATAATCCCAGTAAAGAAATCCGACATACCGTCTGTTAATAATATTTAATACGGTCGGCTCATCTGATATATCGATTGTAAGCTCAAGTATTATCGTCTCATTTCCGGAAAAATCATCGATATATTCATCGTCCAGTTTTAAAGTTACTTCATTACAGTCCATATCTACCTTTAATACTTCACCACTTGCCATCCCCATAGGTTCCCCATCATACGCAAAATTTTCATAATATCCTTTAATTATAATCAAAACAATTGCCACAACAAGAACCGCAAGTATTATAAAACTTATTACAATTTTCTTGTTTTTCATAATCGCCTCCAAGTCTCAATACCTGTTCGTTTATGCTGTTCTTACCAGTTATCGTTCTTGCTATTTTAAATAATATAGTTTATTTTTGATAGTATTTTACCATATATTCGTTTGTATTTCCAAACAAATAAATTCCCAAACACAATAAAGTTATAGTATCGTTAATAAGCTATTTCCTTGACTCAATACTCCTACAGGAGTATAATTGTTATAAAAATTGGAGATGATGCATCTATGATCAAAAAACTCTATCACGGTTCCTCAAATATCATTGAGAAGCCTTTATTCGGATATGGCAAAACTTATAATGATTACGGTCTTGGCTTTTACTGCACCGACATCCTTGATATGGCAAAGGAATGGGGTGTCGGAAAGGATCACGACGGATATGCCAACTGCTATGAAATTGAATGCGATGGTCTTAAGATTCTTGACCTTAACGCGCCAAAATACTGCATATTGCACTGGCTCACAGTCCTGCTTCAAAATCGCGAATTTGATGTTCCTTCAGCCCTTGCATTGGAGGCAAAGGAATATCTGATTGCCAATTTTTCTGTTGATTACAATAGTTTTGACGTTATTATCGGATACCGCGCAGATGACAGCTATTTTTCATTTGCTCAGGATTTTATAAACGGCACGATTTCTTACCGTCAACTTAACAATGCTATGCATCTCGGCAAACTCGGGCAACAATTTGTCCTAAAAAGTCAAAAAGCATTTGACCGAATTAAATATATCGGCTTCGAGACCGCTAAAAACAGCGAATGGTATGAAAAGAAAATGCTCCGCGATAAAACTGCCCGCCGAGAATATTTCAACATAGAACGAAACCGCCGTCAGCGCGGCGATTTATATATCACGCAGATTATAGATGAGGAGATGAAGTCTGATGATCCACGCTTACGATAAAGTTTATCTTGATAAAGCCCGCACTGCCCTTGGCCGTATGCTGGACTTTGCGGTATATGATCTCAAATACGATATCGCTGTTTTTTTTGATCTGTTCATAAAATCAGGCATTGCAGCACGCTTTGAATCCGGAGATTTTACCGTTCTTGTAGGTATGTCCGGCGTGGAACTTTCCTATGAAGTACTTGATAACTCCGGCATAAAATGCGAACGCATTAAACCAAACTACACCATTTCACGAAGTGAGGAATTTTGGACAGGCTGGGCGCTTGCATATTATCAATGGGCAACTTCATTGAGCTTTGCGGAAATCGTAAATTATATTCCCATTAAAGATATAATGGCTCTTTATACGCCTTATCACGAAATGGATATCCGTCAGTTTGTCGATAAGATGAATGATCTGTATAAAGCGGCAAAACCCGAAACAAACCTTAAACTTCTTCGGCAGAAAGCCGGATTGAGTCAGCGTGAGCTTGCTGATTTGTCAGATATTCCTGTACGCACTATCCAGCAATACGAACAGCGTCAGAAAAACATAAATAAAGCACAGGCAGAATATCTTGTAATTCTGTCAAAAGTACTCTACTGTAATGTAGAAGATTTGATGGAAAAAGTGGACTAACAAAAGCAGCGTCAAACCGCACACTGTGTACACGGTTTGACGCTGTTCTTTTGATTATGATTTTTTGAATTTATATTTGCCTTTCCCATGTCCCGATACTGGTTCTATTCTTTCCATCTACTTTACCTCACTGTTTTTTATCAAATCCTCCAATGTCACGCTGTCAAGGTAATCGTTGATACGGCTGCCCAGCTCTGACCACATGCCGACCGTCCTGCACTCCGCTTTTCTTTCGCATTCTTTCGCGTTGCATTCAAGACACGGCACCGGCGCGAGATCTCCTTCAGTAAGTCTTAGTATCTCCCCTACCGTATATTGATCCGGATTTTTTGTGAGTTTATAACCTCCGCCTTTTCCGTGAACGCCTTCTATCATACCATTCCTGGTTAGTACCGGCAGTATTTTTTCGAGATATTTTAGCGAAATATCCTGTCTGTCCGCTATCGTTTTCATCGGAATGAGTCCGCTTCCGCTGTGCTCCGCCATATCTATAAGCACTCTAAGCGCGTATCTTCCTCTCGTTGATATAAGCATAAAAACCTCCCTTGGGACCAAGGCTTTTCTTTAATCAGAAAATAATGGAGTTGACAGGTATCTGTCTCCCGTATCCGGAAGAAGCACAACTATATTTTTGCCTTTATTTTCCGTTCTTTTCGCGACTTTTATTGCAGCGTGAAGCGCAGCTCCCGAAGAGATACCTACGAGCACGCCTTCTTCTCTGCCGACTCTTCGTCCTGCTTTATAGGCGTCTTCATCTGAAACTGTTATTATTTCATCATAAATTTTCGTGTCAAGCACTTCCGGTATAAATCCCGCACCTATACCCTGAATGCCGTGCTTACCTGCAGTTCCCTTAGAAAGAACAGGGGATGTTTCAGGTTCAACGGCCATAACTTTGATATCGGGATTTTTAGATTTCAGATACTGTCCTACGCCTGTGATCGTTCCTCCCGTGCCGACTCCCGCAACGAAAATATCGACTTTTCCGTCTGTATCTTCCCATATTTCAGGTCCTGTTGTTTTGAAATGTGCCTTCGCGTTTGCAGGATTTACAAACTGTCCCGGTATAAAGCTGTTTGGAATTTCCTTAGCTAATTCATCCGCTTTTTCGATAGCTCCTGCCATTCCTTTAGCGCCTTCCGAAAGTACAAGTTCAGCCCCGTATGCCTTCATTATCTGTCTTCTTTCAACAGACATGGTATCGGGCATTACAATTATAACTTTATATCCTCTTGCCGCCGCGACGGAAGCCAGACCGATACCTGTATTTCCGCTCGTAGGCTCTATGATAACCGAATCCTTTTTTAATGTTCCGTTTTTTTCGGCTTCATCTATCATCTCTTTCGCTACTCTGTCTTTTACAGAGCCTGCCGGATTAAGATACTCGAGTTTCGCGATTATCTTTGCCTCAAGGCCGTCGTTTTTTTCTATATTTGATAATTCTACCAGCGGAGTTCTTCCTATAAGCTGTTCCGCAGAACTATATATTTTCATCATATTTTTTCTCCTTTCCGATCATACCGCGTCAAAGCCCTTCGTGAGATCCGCGATAATATCGTCAATATGTTCCGTTCCGATTGAAAGACGGATAGTGCTTTGACTTATTCCCTGCTCCTTCAATTCCTCATCTGTAAGCTGCGAATGCGTCGTAGTCGCCGGATGTATGACAAGGGATTTAACGTCAGCTACATTTGCGAGCAATGAAAATATTTTAAGATTATCGATAAATCTGAAGGCTTCTTCTTTTCCGCCTTTGATTTCAAATGTAAAAATGCTTGCGCCGCCGTTTGGAAAATATCTTTCAAACAATTCATGATCGGGATTATCAGGAAGCGACGGATGGTTTACTTTTGCTACTTTCGGATGTTTTGATAAAAATTCAACTACCTTTTTTGTATTTTCAGCATGTCTTTCAAGCCTTAAGGAAAGAGTCTCTACACCCTGCAATAACAGAAACGCATTGAAAGGCGCTATAGCCGCGCCCTCGTCTCTTAAAAGAATTGCTCTGACATAAGCCGCAAATGCAGCTTTTCCTGCAGCTTCTGTAAATTTAACGCCATGATATGACGGATTTGCTTCAGATATCCATGGATACCTTCCGCTTTTTTCCCAGTCAAAGGTTCCTCCATCCACAAGTATGCCTCCAAGTGTTGTGCCGTGACCGCCGATAAATTTTGTGGCCGAATGCACGACTATATCTGCTCCATGTTCGATAGGTCTTATAAAATACGGCGTTCCGAATGTATTGTCGATCACAAGCGGAAGTCCGTGCCTGTGAGCTATATCTGCGATCGCATCGATGTCGGGAATATCGCTGTTGGGATTTCCGAGTGTTTCTATATAAATCGCTTTTGTATTTTCGCGTATTGCGGCTTCAACTTCTTTAAGGTCATGAACATTTACAAAAGTTGTCGTTATTCCGCACGTAAGCGGCATTGTATTGGCAAACAGATTATAAGTTCCGCCGTAAATGGTCTTCTGAGCTACTATATGCTCGCCTGTTTTAGCAAGCGCCCTTATTGTATTTGAAATTGCCGCAGAACCCGACGCAAACGCAAGTCCCGCCACGCCGCCTTCAAGGGCGGCTATTCTTTTTTCCAGCACTTCCTGGGTTGGATTTGTAAGTCTTCCGTATATATTTCCGGAATCCGAAAGATCAAACCTGGCAGCTGCGTGCTGCGAATTTCCAAATACATAAGATGTCGTCTGATAAATAGGAACAGCTCTTGCGTCAGTTGCAGGATCAGGTTTTTCCTGTCCCACATGAAGCTGCATCGTTTCAAATCTGTATTTTGCCATAATATTTTAATGTTCTCCTTTTTGCATTTCCGATTTAACTACCCGGCAGGTAGGTTGCCATTATACTAATCCTATTTACCTACCTTGTCAAGAGGTAAATCCTCGGAGAAAATCGTGAAACCGTTCCTGTTTATCTGCTTTTTAGTTATATAAAGCGCCACATCTGCTTTTCTATACAGATCGTCAAAGCTCTCTTTTTCTGTACGTATGGCAATTCCGATGCTCGCAGAGATCCTCGGCCCTTCGACAGCATCCGGATGAATTTCCATTATCGCCTGACAAATTCTCTCTGCTTTTTTTACAAGTATATCGCTGCTGTTTTTTCCTACATATAATATTCCAAACTCATCTCCGCCAAGACGTCCTATGATATCTTCTTCCCGGAAACTTTCTTTCAGGACATCCGCTGTTCTTTTTACAACAAAATCTCCGGCTGCATGGCCGTATGTATCGTTTATTGTTTTGAAATAATCCAGATCAAGCATAAAAAACGCACATGTATCCGGCTTATCATACAGTTTTAGAGCGATCTCCATCTTTGCCCGGGCGGTTTCTTTATTATAAAGTCCGGTCGACAGATCTCTTTCGGCCTGCTGCGTCAAACGCACTTCTTCCCGTTTCTGCTTGTCGATATCAAACAGGTACAGATAGCCTTTCAGATGACCCTTAATATCCGTGAAAAGGTGTATATTTGTTCTGAGCCACATCCTGCGTCCGTCGGGCTGAAGAGCTTCATAATCAAGGCTTACATCAGTTTTTCCTGAAAGAAATACTTTTTTCAGATTTGCAATTGAAAAAATCTCGGCAAACTCAATGCGCATTTTTCCTTCCAGCATTTTACCGGCGTAATCGCACATCACTCTCTCATACGAACAAAATGAATCCACCGGAACGGCATATTTTCCAATAAGATTAAAATCTTCAAAAATATCATTATAGAAATCAACCTTATAAGTAGCAATAATATTTCTGCGCATGATATTAGAAAACTGTTCCTGCATACGGTAATTTTCTATTTCATCCTCTGCGAATGAAAGCGGATATGCATCGATTTCTTCAATGTTAATGGAAAGCGGAGTAGCCTGCACCATGATGATTTTCCATTCTCCGTCAATCTTTCTAAGGCTGGCGCATTGTCCGATATGGCTTTCGCGGCGCTGTCCCTGCACTGTGGTCATTATTGCTACAGTAGCACATATGCTGGCAAAATCTCCGCCGTAATATCGGATTTGCATATTGCTGAATTGAAGAGTTGTCTGCGAATCGTCCACATCGCTTCGCATGTTCATCAAAATAGGTCGAAGATCTTCTCTGGACCTGACAACGCCCTGAGCTCCCATTCCGATGCCCATGGCGTCTTCGGCAAATAATTCCAATACTTTTTCAATATCATGTGTAACCAGGCTTCCCTCTATAAATGAGCAGAAACAGTTCTTGATCTGTTCTTTTTCGTTCATAAATTGCACCTCTTTTCTGCTGTTTAGAACTCTGCGCTGTATTGGCTTCTGTAAAAAAAGAAGAACTATAACTAATAGTTCTTCCCGTTTTTATCACTTGATGTCTGCTATTATATTTCCAGTTTCTTCTGCAGTAAAGCCTTTCTCGGAATTTACAGCGTAAGCAAATTTTCCGTTTTGCCATATGATAACATTTATCACATCTTCCGATTCACCTTTTACCGTAGCCGTAATCTCGCCTGAAGTGATTTCAGATGTATAATCATACTCTGTATAATTTCCGCTTATATCTCCGTCATCTTCGGCTTTTCTGATCATATTTCCGTTATCTCCCTGAATCTCAAGAAGATTTATTCCTTTACAAACACGGTAAACCGGATTTTCTAATTCAACGTCTCCTGTTGATTCAATCGTAAATCCGACGATCTCTGCCGCCTCATCCAACGACTCGTGATCCGTCCACGGATTTGCGTTCATAACTTCTTCCGAAATCGGCACATGCGCGCCGTTTCCTGATGAACATCCTCCGAAAGATACTGCCAAAACTGCGATTGCTGCAGCTGCGATTATTTTCTTTTTCATATGTTAAATCTCCTATTTCAATCATTTTAATTAGTCAAAGTTCATAATATACGCTGAAAAAAATTTTGTCAACATTCGGTTTCGGGCTATCGCCCTGCAACTTCACCTGCAACCTCATATTCGTTAAGTTTTAAAATAAAAACAGCATCATACATGCAAGCATGTCTGATGCCGTTTTTTCTTTAAAACTATTATCTATCACTTATCATCAGATGACTCCGCCTCTGACGATCTCGATGCATTTACGCGGGCATTCTTCCGCGCATTTTCTGCATCCTGTACATTTGTCATAATCTATAACAGGAAGGTTGTCCACCATTGTAATAGCTCCGGCTTCGCATCCTCTTTCGCATTTGCCGCAGGCTATACAGCTTGCCTTACATACGCTCATCGCAACCTTGCCTCTTGTCTTGTTGCTGCACTCAACAGCTACTTTTGCAGCTCTCGGGATCATCTTTATGATATCCATCGGACATGCCTTAAAGCACATTCCGCATCCTACGCATCTGTCCATATCTATACGCGATATTCCGTCGATGATCCTTACCGCTTTCTGTGGGCACACCTCAACACAGTCGCCAAATCCGAGACATCCGAACGGACATACGTTGTTTCCTCCGAACATCATCTTGACGCCTTTGCATGAGTTTGCACCCTGCCAGAGATATCTGTCTCCGGTATTGTTGCAGTTTCCTCCGCACTGCACATTTGCTACCATCGGAACGATTTTTCCGGCGTCTATTCCGAGAACTTTTGCAATTCCGTTAGCAGCGTCTGCTCCTCCGGGAATGCATTTATTCGCTCCGATCGACGGATCTTCTACAAGCGCGCTCGCATAAGCGTCGCATCCCGCATATCCGCAGGCTCCGCAGTTTGCGCCCGGAAGACATTCTCTGACCTTATCAAATCGCTCATCAGGCGGTACTGCGAGAAATTTTGAAGCGACAGTCAAAACCACGCCGCATACGAGACCAATGAGCGCAACAATTATTACAGCATTTACTATTTCATTCATATGCACTCACCTCAACCAAAAAGTCCGTTTACCAAACCTGTAAATCCCATAAATGAGATCGAAACAATAGAAGCCGCGCACAATGTGATCGGAACACCTTTAAAGCTTGCCGGCACATCTGCGTTGTCAACCTTGCTGCGCACGCCGTTGAAAAGGAACATGGCTACCATATATCCGAGGCCTGCTCCAAGTGTATTGACCATAGACTCCGCAAATGTATATGACTTAGTGATATTAAGAACTACGGCTCCTAATACAGCACAGTTGGTCGTAATAAGCGGAAGGTATATACCCAGCGCATTATACAGCGACGGAGATGATTTTTTGATAAACATCTCTACAAACTGTACGAGCGCCGCTATTACAAGAATAAATACTATAGTCTGGAGATACGACAGATTATTTGGCTCTAACAGAAAATAATAAATAGGCCATGTAACCGCCGTTGCCGCCATCATTACAAAGATAACGGCCACACTCATTCCCATAGCTGATTTCAGGTTTTTGGAAACTCCAAGAAATGAACAGATCGCCAGGAACTTTGATAATACGTAGTTTTCGACAAAAATCGCCGTGATAAGAATAGCTATAAAACCTGTCATTTAGCGCACTCTCCTTTCTGAGCTGAAGCGCAGCCTTCACAGCCACCCGCACAGTTCTCGCAATCAAAGTCTTTTTTCTTGATCGCTCTTCCTTTTGTAAGTTTGTTTATGGCCGCAATTATGCATCCGTAAGCAAAGAATCCGCCCGGAGCAAGACCCATGATTGCTACTGTCGGAACTCCGTCAGGGAATATCTGAATTCCGAAGAGTGTTCCAAATCCGAGCAGCTCACGGATAACGCCCATAATTATAAGCGCAAATGTGAATCCGATACCCATTCCTATTCCGTCTAAAATAGAATCCACAACTGTATTTTTGCTTGCAAACGCCTCGGCGCGTCCTAAGATAATACAGTTTACGACTATAAGCGGCAGGAAAATGCCCAGCGCCTCATAAAGCGAAGGCACAAACGCCTGAAGCAGCATCTGTATTACCGTTACAAATCCGGCAATGACAACTATATAACACGGAATTCGTACTTTGTCAGGTATGATATTCTTTAAGAGAGAAATAACTAAATTCGATCCTATAAGAACGATCGTAGCTGCAAGTCCCATACCGGCGCCGTTTATTGCCGAAGTGGTTACGGCAAGCGTGGGGCATGTACCCAGAATAAGTACAAGAACGGGGTTTTCTTTAATAATTCCCGCTGTCAAAATCTTTAATTTACTTGGTTTTTTATCAGCCATTATTAATTTCCCCCTTCCCCTACTAATTCAAATGCGGCGAACGCATCGTTTACAAGATCTATAAAACATTTAGAAGAAATCGTTGAACCGCTGATTACGTCAACGCCTTCAAGATCAGCGCCTTTTCCTGAAAACTGAGCGTTGAATTCTTCACCTTCGATTCTCGAACCGAGTCCTGCCGTTTCTTCCTGAGCAAGCACCTTTGTTCCTGATATGGTTCCGTCAGGCGTGATTCCGACAATGATCTGCACATCGCCGTTATAGCCGGCTCCTGTCAATGTAAAAACATAACCTGCGCCGTTTTCAGCGGCAAATGCGCCGTCTAATGTTTCAGGCATATCGCCTGTTTTTTCAATTTCAGCAAAAGTATCGCCTTCGGGAAGAACTTCTTTTTTTGCTTCCTCTTCCGCCTTTATCGCGGCTTCTGTGATTATCGGGCTCGTAATCGAATTGACATAAGCCAAAAGTCCCGAAATAACAAGACAGATTACGGTCAATACTATTACAGGTGCTACAAATCCGTTTTTCTTCATTTTTTAGCACCTCCAAACGATTTTGAAGAAGTCCATCTCTCGATATGCGGAGCCATAATATTCATAAGAAGTATCGCGAATGACACGCCTTCAGGATAATTGCAGAATACCCTGATAAGCACCGTCAGCGCACCGCAGCCGATGCCGAAGATAGCTCTTCCGGGTTTTGTCGACGGCGTTGTAACATAATCCGTCGCCATGAAAACAGCTCCGAACAGCACGCCGCCTGAAAGAATCGCATATACAGGATCTACTCCCGCAAGCGCGCTCAATACAAATACAGAGCCTACAAAGCATACAGGCGTATGCCATGTGATAACTTTGCGTACAAGAAGATATACAAGCCCAATGAGAATCGCAAGCTTGCATGTTTCGCCGAGACATCCTCCGACTTTTCCAAGGAAAAGATCCATATAAGAGGCTGTTCCCGTAGCAAGAGGAGTCGCTCCCGAAACAACATCCGGATATCCCGTTACCCAGTCTGTCATCGGTCCCGCGAATGAGACAAACAGAATGATTCTGGCTGTTGCCGCCGGATTCGCGAAATTCTGTCCGATTCCTCCGAAAAACTGTTTTACGATAACTATAGCTACCGCGCTTCCGAATGCCGCCATCCAAAGCGGAATACCTGCCGGAAGGCAGTAAGCCAATATGATTCCTGTTACAACAGCCGAAAGATCATTTATTGTATTTTTCTTCTTGATGATCTTTTCCATAAGGTACTCAGATACGACTGCTGCAGCAACGCTGACCGCTACTATCGCAAGCGTATATGGTCCATAATTAATAATCGCGGCAATAAGCGCAGGCATAAGCGCGATTATTACATCCCTCATTATCGTGTGAGTAGACACTTTAGAACGGATATGAGGGGCAAAACTGACTACTAACTGATTTTCATTCATTTTCCGTCTTTCCTCCTCACTTACCTAATACTAAAGCCTTTGAAAGTTTGTTCGTTCCGACAAGATCTTTCTTCGCCGGACATACATATGAACAACATCCGCACTCCATGCATGTCGTCACATCGAGTTCTTTAAGAGCGTCAACGTCTTTGATCTTATATGCCCGCGCTATTCTGTTCGGCATAAGCCTTAAAGGACATGTAGCTACGCATCGTCCGCAATTGATACATTCAGTCTCTTCAGGCTGAACAGCGTCTTTTTCATTAAATATCGTGAATCCGTTGTTATTTTTCACAACAGGGTTTTCGTCTGAAGGAACTGCCATTCCCATCATCGGTCCGCCCATAAGGATCTTCTTCGGCGTTTCTTTGTAACCGCCGGTAAACTCCACTACTTCTCTGATCGATGTTCCTATGGGTGCAATGACTTTTCCGGGATTTTTCACCGCCGAACCGTCAACGGTAACGCATTTTTCTACGAGCGGCATTCCCGTCTCAAGATATTTTCCCAAAACCTCCAGCGTCGTAACATTCATTACGATACATCCCACATCGAGAGGAAGTTTTCCTGCCGGCACTACACGGCCCGTACAGTTATAGATAAGCACCTTTTCAGCTCCCTGAGGATACATAGAAGGAAGGATTTTAACCATAAAATCAGCTTCTATTTCAGATGCTCTTTTTCTAAAAGTTTCTATTGCTTCCGGTTTATTGTTTTCTATACCGATTATAACTTTTTTGATCCCGATATATTTACATACCGCATTGATCGCGCTGATGATATGACCTGTGTCTTCTGTCATCGTCGTATAATCAGATGTAAGATAAGGCTCACACTCGGCTCCGTTGATTACAAGAATTTCAGCGTCTCCCGGCTCCTTTACAGTGAGCTTCACGCTTGTCGGAAATCCGGCTCCTCCAAGTCCTACAAGTCCGCTTTCACGAACCGCCTTTAAAAAACTTTCAGTATCGTTTATCTGCGGAGGAACAACCTCTTCAGATACTGTCTGGGCGCCATCCGCCTCAATTACAACCGTGTCGAAACGTCCGTTAAAAAGCTGTAATTTTTCAATTGACGTAACCTTTCCGGAAACAGACGAATGTATAGGCGCCCCTACAAAACCTGCGGGTTCTCCGATCTTCTGGCCTACCTTTACTTCATCTCCGACTTCGACAATCGGTTTGCAAGGCGCTCCTATATGCATAGCCATCGGAATCTTTACAACAGGCGGAACAGGCATTTTGACAGGTTCCTGGTGCGTTGTGTGCTTAAAATGCGGCACCTTAACGCCTTTTAAATGTCTCAAAAAACTTCACCCCTTACCCGATTTATTTTTTATTTTTATTCATTAAACTCTTCGCAAATGCGATAAGCTCATCGCTTACTTCCTGATGGAGCTTTACATCTTTTACTATATCAGTGTTCGCAAGAACTTCTTCTTTTACAACACTTTCAAGAGTGTAAATTGCAGAAGGACATCCGCTGCAATGTCCCGTCATTCTTACATATGCAATCTGATTTCTGATATCTACCAACTCGATATTGCCTTCATGCTCAAGGAGTTTTGGTCTTACTTTTTTATCGAGTATTTCTTCTATTATTTTTGCTTCCTCAGTCTGCATTATATTACTCTCCTGCTCTAAAATAGGGCGAGAATACTCCCGCCCCATTACGTGATTATTTTAAATGTTTTACTCGTATTTACATTTAAATCTCTCTTCAAATGCTTCGATGAGCTGCGGCCTGAAATCAGGATGTGCAATAGCTATAAGCGCTTTTGCTCTTTCTCTGATACATTTACCTTTAAGGTGCGCAATGCCGTACTCAGTAACAACATAATCAACATCACATCTGGATGTTGTTACGATCGCGCCGTTATCAAGCGTAGGAACGATCTTTGAAACTTTTCCTTTTCCGGCTGTAGATGCAATTGCGATGATAGAACGTCCGCCCTTGCTCATCTTAGCGCCGCGAACAAAGTCAACCTGTCCGCCGACACCGCTGATCTGGTTTGGTCCGACACTCTCGGATGAAACCTGTCCGCAGAAATCAACCTGTACACAAGAGTTAATCGATACAAGATTGTCATTCTGAGCGATTATATAAGGATTATTTACATAATTAACCGGGAACATTGCTACCGCCGGGTTATCATTGCCGTAATCATAAAGGCGTTTTGTACCCATAAGGAATGTAACAACACTCTTTCCCGGATGAAAATTCTTCTTAGCATTTGTGATAACGCCTGCTTCAACAAGTTCAACAACGCCGTCAGATATCATCTCTGAATGGATTCCGAGATCCTTCTTGTCTTTAAGGAAAAGAAGAACGGCATCCGGAATAGCGCCGATTCCAAGCTGAAGTGTATCACCGTCTTTAATAAGTTTAGCGCAGTTCTCGCCGATCGCTTTTTCCACATCCCCGATCTTAGGAAGAGGAAGTTCGATCACAGGATGAGAATTAACTACAAATGCGTTAATCTCTGATACGTGAAGCGCTGTATCGCCGTGTGTTCTCGGCATCTGATCATTTACTTCCGCAATAACTTTTTTTGCAAGTTTTGCTGCAGGAAGCGTATAGTCAACAGAAACGCCGCAGCTCACCATTCCGTGTTCATCAGGAGGACAAACCTGAATTACAGCAACATCTAACGGAAGATAATCTCTGAAGAGATCCGGAGCTTCGCTGAAATAACATGGCGTAAAATCTGCACGGCCTTCAATAATATCTTTTTTATTAAGTCCGCCTGCAAAAAGCGAATTAAGTCTGAAATGTCCTTCTGTTCCCGGAGCTGAGAATTTGCAGTTTCCCATGGGAACCATCTGTACGATCTCAACATTCTCGTAATCTTCTTTATGATCTACGAGAGCGTCTGAAATATATGTAGGAATTCCTACCGCATGTCCCAATATGATGCGGTCGCCTGATTTAATAAGCTTGATAGCTTCTTCTACAGGCATCTGTCTTGATTCATAAATATCTTTCCAACCCATTTTTATCTCCAACTATTAAATTTTAACAGTACATACAGACTCGATATGCAATGCATAGGAGTCTGTATGTGTTTTAAATATTCATATTATTTACTTTGCTGATTACTCTTCAACTTTAGCAATTTTCTTTGCAAGAGCTTTCTTCATCGGAAGGTTGCCCTGGCGAGCGATCATGATACGCTGAGCCTGTGGTGAACCTGCACCGTGCATAGACTCTGTTCTGTATCCTACTGCTGCTGTTCCAAGGCAGAGGTTCTCGATAAGTCTTAAGATACGGAGACGGTTCTCAACTGAAACGCCTTTTGTACCAACGAGATATTTCTTAACGTATGGTCCTGTAACATCGCTTCTGAGGTCAGCTTCTGACGGAGCAGTAACAACGATACCGCCGGCGATATCCTCTGCGAGACGAGCGATCTCGTATGGGAATCTTGTAACGTTCTGTTTACATACGTTTGCAAGAAGAAGGTCGATGATATAGTTTCCTGACTCTGTCGGATGTCCTTCTGCTGAACATGCGATACCGCAACAGTATAATGTCTCATTAAGATGCTGCATCTCGATGAGTTTGTCTTTGATATGAGAAGCTTTCGGAACGCCGTTGTAATCAGCTGCAACTGCTGCTGCACCGATAAGAACGTCACCAACACCAACTTTACATCCGCCGTAGCTCTGTCTGTGGTATCCTGCGAAACGCTCAACAAGCATTCCTGCGAACTCTGTCTCTCCGTTAAGGAAGATACGGTCATTCGGTACAAATACATCGTTAAATACTACGAGAGCTTCAACGCCGCCGAACTCGCTGTTTCCGACATCGATTGAGTTGTACTCTTCCATCTTTCTTGTATCACATGACTGACGTCCGATGATCATCATGATGCCTTCTGCATCTGTAGGAACAGCGAATGCAACTGCATAGTCTTTGTCATCCGGTCCCATAGAAATTGTAGGCATTACGATAACTTCATGTGAGTTGATGATACCTGTCTGATGAGCTTTTGCTCCGCGGACAACGATACCGTCAGGGCGACGCTCAACTACATGAAGGTAAAGATCAGGATCTTCCTGTGCATGAGGAGCAAGGCCACGATCACCCTTAGGATCTGTCATAGCGCCGTCGATCGTATAGTCTTTTTCCTGGCACATTGTAAGGTATTTTATGAAATTCTCATGATATTTTGTTCCGTATTTTTTATCAATTTCATAAGTTGTGCTGAATGTCGCGTTAAACGCGTCC
>CASDUB010000027.1 GCA_949283905.1 uncultured Lachnospiraceae bacterium
AATGACTGTTTCAGTAGCAGTTGCTATCGAAGAAGCTGCAAAAGCAGGAAAATTCTGACCGGAAGACCTTAGTGAAGACGAGCTTCGCGAAGTCTGAACTTATTAAAATCCTATAATAAATAATTCGGAGCTGACGCATTGTCAGCTCCTTTTTATGTCTTATTTTAATTCTGCATATTGATCTGCTCACCTTTTACGAAAGGATATCTGTATATCTCGTTTCCGTCGAGATCCGTGTGATGCATATCGACTCCGGTTATCTGATGATTGTCATACGTCGTATAATAATAGATCCCCTTATCCGCATTGCAGCACGAAGAATAAATAGTCATCTCATATTCATCTTCTTTTAATCGGCAGCATCCCCTGACATTGTCAACCGAATGCAATATATGAAAGAACTGACTTACACTCTCTTTTTCCCCTTCACCGCATACAGAATTAAGTTTTGTAAAAGCAGCTCTTACAAAACGTGATTGTGAAGAAATATCTCCGGGAAGTCCGATAGCTCCCATTCCTCTGCTGTATTCATCAAGCTTAAGTCCCGGTGCAAACCCTGACTCAGCTGAGACAGCCGACAGATTTCTGTAATTGTTCAGATAAAACATCTGATAAGGAAACGGCGGATTGTTTGTGAGAACTCCTATCGGATTGTCATACACCAAAAGCCCTTCTTTTACTGATTCGACAGTGATCGATCCTCTTTTATCTGCTATTATCCAGTGAAGCTGTGCAGACGGAAGCTTCTCATTAAAAGGCGTATTCAATATATTCATATTTGATAGAGCATTTTTTGCTTCTTCAACGCTTGCACACCTGCTGAGAATATAAGTAATCAATTCATACTGAGCTACATTGTCTTTTCCGTCAGCATGAGGATTATAACAGGCGTTCCCGACAAAATTAAGTCCTGCCATGCCAAGTCCTTTATCATTAACACCGTCATAATAAAGGGGCGTACCGTTTACGACAAACGCCGTGCCAATAATAGCGTGATGCTCATCCAATCTTCCCATTTCAGCAAATTCAAGCGGATGCCTGCGCGGCATGACAACAACTTCTTCGTTATATGAAAAACTGTAGTCAAGATTCCGTCCGAAATAAAAATCTTTTGTTTTTAAAGTTACTGCTGTACACATATATTCTGTCACCTCCCGCAGTATTTCTGCTAAAACATATTATGACAGAAATACACTGCGGAAACAATACAATAAAAGAATCACCTGATAGTTCATTTATCTGACAGAAGCATTCTGTCATTGTCCAGCGCCTCTCCTGCCTTTGTTTTGAATTTTTCCAACAGGTCAGCCACCGTAAGTTTACTTCTCTCCTCATCTCTGACATCATAAATCACATTTCCGCGGTTCATCATAAGGGTACGGTTTCCGTATTCAAGAGCCGTAGTCATGTTATGAGTTATCATCATACACGTGAGCTTATTGTCTTCGACTACCTGTTTTGTTATTTTCATTACTTTTTCGCTTGTAGCAGGATCAAGCGCCGCCGTATGTTCGTCAAGCAAAAGAAGTTTCGGAGGATTGTATGTAGCCATCAGAAGCGTAAGAGCCTGTCTCTGTCCTCCTGAAAGCAGTCTGACCGGCTGATCCATCCTGTCTTCGAGTCCCATTTCAAGAACAGCTACCCTGTCCCTGAAAGCTTCTTTTTCTTTCTTCGTCAGTATTGAAAGCCAGCCGCCTTTTCCTGCTGCAAGAGCCATATTGTCCATTATACTCATGCCCGGAGCTGAACCAAGCATGGGATCCTGAAAAAGTCTGCCGATGCTTTTTGCCCTTTTATATTCCGGCATCAGTGTAATGTCTTTTCCGTCCAGCTCTATCGAGCCTTCATCTGTTATAAAAGATCCTCCGATAGCATTAAAAAGAGTTGATTTTCCCGCTCCGTTAGCGCCTATTATCGACACGAAGTCACCCTTTTTTATATGAAGCGTCAAATGCGACAAAGCCGTTTTAGCATTGAGAGTTCCAGGATTAAAAGTGATCGATATATCGTTAAGCTTTAACATTACTTTCTTCCCCCTTTGCGTAATTTCATTCTTCTTGCGATCATCGGATATTTCGTCTTAAGATACGGAAGGAATATCGCGAGAATAACTATGACGGAAGAAACAAGTTTGAGCATATACGCCGGCATGTTTACACGAAGTGCGATCGTATAGACAAGTCTGAACAAAAACGCTCCTGCCACCGCTCCTACTATCTGCATCGGTATCTTAAATCTGCTGAAGAATGTTCGTCCGATCAGAAGAGATGCAAGGGCGATAGTTACCATACCCGTTCCGATATCAATATTCACCGATTTCTGTGACTGAGCCATAAGGCATCC
>CASDUB010000028.1 GCA_949283905.1 uncultured Lachnospiraceae bacterium
GACACTGAGATGCAGAAGGTATTTTCAGGCTATGTATCTTCTATATTAAACAGCGAGATGGAGATCCACAGAGGATATATGAAACGTCTCGGAATAGATCTGGAGGAAGCAGAAAACGCGTATATAGCGCAGGATAACGTAAGTTATACAAGCTTCATGCTCAGAGTAGCGTATGAGATGGGACCGGCTGAAATCTGCGCCGCAATTCTTCCATGCGCCGTAAGTTATGAAATGATCGCTTCAAAAATGATCGAAAAAGATCCGGAATGCGTGAACCATCCGTTCTACGGTGAATGGATAAAAGGTTATGCGTCACGCGAATATCATGATGACAATGAAGAATTAAAGATGATTACCGAAGAAATGGTGAAGGGGCTGAGCGATGAGCAGGTTGAAAATCTTGTTGAAATAGGAAGACGTTCCAGTATCTATGAGAAGAACTTTTGGGATATGTCCTGGGAGATGCGAAGATAATCATGTTGAGATTTGAAAATGTGACGTTTACTTATAAAGGCGAAACAAGACCTGTTATCAAAGACCTGTCTTTCGAAGTGGAAGATAAAAGCTTTGTCAGTATCATAGGGGCAAGCGGAAGCGGAAAGACAACTATTTTCAGGCTTCTCAACTCTCTTGAAAAACCTGACAGCGGAAGCATAAGCATCAACGGAAACGATATCGCGGGACTGAAAAATTACGCGAGTTATATGCCGCAGCAGGATCTGCTGTTTCCCTGGCGCACTGTCGAAAAAAATGTAATGCTGCCGATGCAGATACAGAAAAAACCTAAAGAAGAACAGATCAGAACAGCGAAAGCGATGCTTGAAAAAGTGGGCTTATATGAATATTCAAAGAAATACCCGAGAGAACTTTCAGGCGGAATGCGTCAGAGGGCAAGCTTTGCGAGAACGCTTTGCCAGGGCGCCGAAATCATGCTCCTTGATGAGCCGTTCAGCGCTCTTGATTCTATCACAAGGATAAATCTTCAGGAGTGGCTTCGGGAACAGTGGGAAAGTCTTGACAGAACGATCCTGTTCATAACGCACGATGTGGAAGAGGCTGTTTATCTTTCGGAAAAGATTCTTATTCTTACGGGAAATCCCGTAGACAATATAACAGAGGTGAAAGTACCGCTTCCTAAAAAAAGGGACAGAAAGATGATGAAAGAACCTGAGATCCGCGATTTAAAAGAGAGACTTGTAGAACTTTTAAGAAGCGAGGCGAGAGAATGAGTTCGAAAAAAAAGAAAGCGGCGGGCATTTTGTTTCTGGTGTTTCTTATTGTGCTGTGGCAGATAATCGCCGTTATCGTAGGCAGGAGCTTTCTTCTTCCGGGACCGGTTGATGTAGTGAAGAACTTATGGGAAAACAGAGTGGAAATTTTTACCGTACATCTTCCGGCCACGCTTCAGGTGGTTGCTGCAGGCGGAATTTTTTCTGTTATTCTCGGATTTTTGCTGGCGATGATCATGGACATGGACAGCCGCATAGAAAAAGCTATATATCCGGTGCTGACCGCTACGCAGACTATACCTGTAATGTGTATCGCGCCTGTTTTCGTGCTCTGGTTTGGATATACGGTGACGATGAGAGTTGTCGTGGTCGTACTGATTAATTTCTTTTCCGTTGCCGTAAATGTATTTGACGGCTTCAAAGCTGCAAATGAGGGCAGAACGGAATTGATGATCACATACGGAGCTTCACGTATGCAGCGTTTTTTTATGCTCAGATTTCCGACAGCGCTGCCATATCTTTTTACGGCGTTAAAAGTAGTCATACCATGGAGCTTTGTCGGAGCGGCAGTATCAGAATGGCTGGGTTCTCCTGCGGGACTCGGAATATACAGCAGAAACTGTATGTCGCAGTTTGATGCTGCGGGACTTATCGCTCCTCTTTTGGTACTGACGCTGCTGGCGCTGATATTAAACGGAGTTGTCAGTGTCGTTGAGAAAAAAGTCATAACGTGGAAGGGCGAAGTATAAAAAAGGAAAACAATGATTATGAGTACAGAAGAAGTTATAAGAAAGATAAAAGAAAAAGCGGAAGAGTGCCTGAAGGATCAGGTGGATCTGTTAAAAGAATTCGCTTCATTTGACAGCGAAACTCATTATATAGAGGGAAACAGAAGGGCCGTTGAAACGGCAAAAAAACATTTAGATGTGTTGGGAGCCGAATTTGAAGAAATCACATATGAAAATACGGGAACGCATCTTCTTGCGGTGATAAAACCTGAGAATCCGAAAGGCAGGATCATATTAAACGCGCATCTTGACACAGTGTTCCCGGTGGGATTTGCTAAAGAAAACCGGCCTTATATTAAGGGCGATTGGCTGCACGGACTCGGAGTCATCGACTGTAAAGGAGGCGTGGCCGTAAGCTGTTACGCGCTCAGGATACTTAAAGAACTGGGTCTTCTTCCCGATGTGCAGATAGATGTTCTGTATACATGCGATGAAGAACAGGGCTCAATGACCGGGCAGAAAGTGTTTGAGAAGATCGCTCCGGGAGCGGATGCCGTCTTTATATTTGAGCCGGGAGAGTATAAAGAAAATAAACCGATCCCGATACTTACAAGCAGACAGGGAGTTATACTCGGAAATCTCGATATCAAAGGCGTTGAAGCCCATGCGGGATGCGACTATTCAAAAGGACACAGCGCCAACAGAGAGCTGGCTTATAAAATACTTGAGCTGTACAGCTTTAACGACGATGAAAAAGGAATATATTATAATGCAGCGCCGGTCAGCGGCGGAAGACCTAACGGAGTAGTATCGGGCAGCGCAAATATGCAGTTCTGCGTTGCAGGAATTCCCGACTGGGAATCATATCATGAGTGCGAAAAGAAACTTGATCATATGGGATCTCATGTAAATGATCCCGATATAAGCATTGATCTTTCATACAGGATGCTGTTTCCGCCTCAGATATATCTTGAAGAAACAGGCAGAATATATAAGATCATCGAAAAAGCGGCGGGACTTCTTGGTATAGAAGTCGAAGAGGCCGGAGTAAATCCGAACGGAGAGGATATATATCCGGCGACAGACGCTAATTATTTCGCAAGTTACGGAATACCGGCATTGGACGGATTCGGAGTTATGGGACATGGAATGCACACGACAGAAGAAAGGGTATATATACCCTCGATCAAAACAAAAACGGAGTTGTTTGCAGTGTATCTCTATCTCTTAGGATGTGAGATCAATAAGAAGTAAAAGCAGTAAAGGAAGTAAAAATAAATGAAGATAAAAAAATCAGCCGCTGTTGTATTGGCGGCAGTAATCGCAATGGGAACATCTGCATGCGGAACATCGGAAAACGGTCAGAGTGAAGGAAATGTATTAAAAGAAATAAGCGTTGTTCTCGACTGGTATCCAAACGCTATACATACATTTTTATATGAGGCCATAGATAAAGGGTATTTTGAAGAAGAAGGTTTAAGCGTAAATCTTATAACTCCTGCCGACAGCGTGGACGCAATATCATTTGTTGCAAACGGACAGGCGGAGATCGGATTGACATATCCTGTGGAAACGGTATACGCCGTTGAAAACGGAATGCCTGTGCGCGCGATAGCAGCCGTATCACAGAAACCTCTCGACTGTCTGTGTACGCTC
>CASDUB010000029.1 GCA_949283905.1 uncultured Lachnospiraceae bacterium
AATAAGAGGCGTTATACGACTGACGGATAAGTGGAATTAACCACATGGAGTATAACGTAAGCGACCGGCCGTCTGGGTATACTGAAATAGAAAAACCCGGAGGGCTTTTTCTTTTCGGTATCAAATGCACATGAAAAAGGAGAGAAGAAGATGAGCTTTAAAACAGACATTGAAATCGCTCAGGAAGCAGTTCCTGCAAAGATCACTGAAATTGCCGCGGGTCTTAACATCGATGAAAAGTACATCGAACAGTACGGAAATTACAAAGCAAAGATCGACTACAAGCTTTTGGATGATTACAAGGACAAAAAAGACGGTAAACTTATCCTTGTAACAGCAATAACACCTACTCCGGCGGGCGAAGGAAAGACGACAACTTCTGTAGGACTTGCGGACGGACTTAAAAGGATCGGAAAAAATGTTGTAGTTGCTCTCCGTGAGCCATCCCTCGGACCGGTATTCGGCATAAAGGGCGGAGCAGCCGGCGGCGGATATGCTCAGGTCATCCCCATGGAAGATATCAATCTTCATTTTACAGGCGATTTTCATGCTATAGGGGCAGCAAACAATCTGCTTGCCGCAATGCTTGATAATCATATACAGCAGGGCAATGAACTTGGGATCGATGTAAAACAGATCACATGGAAACGTGCCGTAGATATGAATGACAGACAGCTTCGAAATATTGTAGACGGCCTGGGCGGCAAAGCACAGGGTGTTCCGAGAGAAGACGGCTTTGATATTACAGTTGCTTCGGAGGTTATGGCAGTTTTATGTCTTGCATCGGATATACCCGATCTTAAGGCAAGACTCGGACGTATGGTTGTCGGTTATACATATGACGGAAAGCCTGTTACTGCGCATGATCTTAAAGCAGAAGGCGCTATGACGGCTCTGCTTAAAGACGCTTTAAAACCAAATCTTGTTCAGACGCTTGAACATACGCCGGCATTTGTTCACGGTGGACCTTTTGCGAATATCGCCCACGGATGCAATACGGTCACAGCCACAAGAATGGCGTTAAAGCTTGGCGATTACGTAGTTACGGAGGCCGGTTTTGCTGCAGATCTCGGCGCTGAAAAATTCCTCGACATAAAATGCCGTATGGCAGGACTTACACCATCGTCGGTAGTTATTGTAGCTACAGTTCGTGCTCTTAAATATCACGGCGGAGTGGCTAAAGATAATCTGAATAATGAAAATCTTGAGGCGCTTAAAGCAGGTATGCCAAACCTTCTTCAGCATATCGACAATATCAAGAATGTTTTCGGACTTCCTTGTGTCGTTGCAATAAATGCATTTCCGACAGATACAAAGGCTGAACTTGACCTTGTAGAGAAAATGTGCAGAGAAGTCGGAGTTAATGTGGCGCTTTCAGAAGTATGGGCAAAAGGCGGAGAAGGCGGAACGGAGCTTGCAAAAGAAGTTGTTAAACTCTGTGACGAACCGAACAACTTCAGACAGTCATATGAGCTTGATCATTCAATCGAAGAAAAACTCGATATGATCTGTAAAAAGATATATCACGCCGACGGCGTTCAGCTTACGGCTAATGCCAAGAAGCAGGCTGCTAAGCTTACAGAACTGGGATTTGACAAACTTCCTATCTGTATGGCAAAAACACAGTACTCATTTTCGGATGATCCTTCTCTAATCTGCGCGCCTAAGGGATTTACCGTTACAGTCAGAAATCTTAAGGTTTCGGCAGGAGCAGGATTTATCGTAGCTCTTACAGGCGATATAATGACTATGCCGGGTCTGCCTAAAGTACCTGCAGCAGAACGCATTGATATAGATGAAAATGGAAAAATAACAGGCCTTTTTTAAATTTATAATTGTAAAAAAGCAGCTGACGGCTGCTTTTTTACATGTTGAGAATTAATAAACTCAAATTAAAAGTTGTTATAAATGACAAGATTTGATATAAAATATGATGTGTTTAATTATCATGTAAAAAGTTGGGGAGCTTTTGACCTCAACATCATTTTATGGGTGGAGTTATGAAAATGGCAAATATATTAAAAGGAGCGCCTGTTATTGAAGCAATTTCAAAGCGCAGCACAGAAAAAATCGAAAAGCTGAAAAAACATGGGATCAGCCCTACGCTTGCGATCTTAAGAGTCGGAGAGAGGGCAGACGACATAAGTTACGAAAGAGGAGCCGAAAAATACTGTGAAAAAACGGGAGTTGCAGTTAAAAAAGTGATTCTTCCGGCAGATGTCGACGGAGAAACATTTTATTCTACATTGGATTCCCTTAATAAAGACGGCAGTGTTCACGGAATACTGATGTTCCGTCCGCTTCCCAAACATCTTGATGATGAAAAAGCAAGAAAAATGCTTGCGCCTGAAAAAGATATAGACGGATGCACAGACGGATCCCTTGCCGGAGTTTTTACAAATACAGAGATAGGATTTGCACCGTGTACGGCCCAGGCTGCTATGGAAATTCTCGATTATTATGGCATTGACTGTACAGGCAAAAAGGCTGTAGTACTCGGAAGATCCCTTGTAGTCGGAAGACCTGCGGCAATGATGCTGATGCATAAAAACGCGACAGTGACGATATGTCATACAAAAACTGTTGATACGGCTGAAATTGCAAAAGATGCTGATATAATAATAGCCTGCACAGGGCAGATGGAATCTATAGGAAAAGATTATCTAAAAGCCGGCCAGACAGTTATCGATGTCGGAATCAGCTGGAACAGTGAGAAAAACAAACTTTGCGGCGACGTTATTTTTGATGAGGCAGAACAGATCGTTGAAAATATTACACCGGTACCGGGAGGAGTAGGAGGAGTTACGACTGCGGTGCTGGTTTCTCATGTGGTGGACGCCGCGATGCGTGTATTATAAAAATTATCTTAAATTATTACGGAAAGAAAAATACCATGAACTATTCTGAAGCAATTAATTATATTGAAAATTTTACCTGGAGCAAAACTAAATTAGGATTAGACAGAACGAAGGAATTGCTTGAACGTCTCGGCAATCCTCATATGGATCTTAAATATGTACACGTTGCGGGAAGCAACGGAAAAGGCAGTACATGCTGTATGATCGAATATATTTTAAGATGTGCCGGATATAAGACGGGATTTTATCTGTCGCCGTATATCGAAGATTTCAGAGAGTCTTTTCAGATAAGCGGCGAGATGATCTCTGAGGAGAAACTTTGCAGGATCACGGAAAAAGTGAAAAACGCTGCCGAGCAGATGAAGGATCATCCGAGTCAGTTTGAAATTAAAACTGCGATTGCATTTCAGTATTTTAAAGAAAACAACGTCGATATCGTTATTTTGGAAGTCGGTCTCGGCGGTGAATTTGACAGTACAAATGTTATTCCGGCTCCGCTGGTAGCAGTGATAACAAATATCGGTCTTGAACATACTGAATATCTCGGACATTCTCTTTTAGAAATTGCCTATACAAAAGCAGGGATCATCAAACCCGGATGTGAAGTAGTGTCATATAACAATAAGCTGGAGGTTCTGCATATTCTCAAAGATGTATGCGAAAAAAGAGGATGCAAATTCCACAGAACTTTCAGAGCCGATATTAAACCGGAATTCAGAAGTATTAACGGACAGCAGTTTATCTGGAAACATAACGGACAGGAACATGAATACAAACTTTCTCTTTTAGGAGATCATCAGCTTGGCAATGCCGCGGTTGCGCTGACAACGATTGAAATTCTTAAAGAAAAAGGTTTTGAAATAAAAGAAGAAGATATAAAACATGCCCTTGCTACCGTAAAATGGCCTGTCCGCTTTGAAGTTATCAGCAAAGATCCATTATTCATAATGGACGGAGGTCATAACCCCCAGTGCGCTCAGGCAATGGCGCAGATATTGAACGAATATCTTCCATATAAAAAATTCAGCTTTATACTTGGAATTCTCGCAGATAAAGATTACAGTTCAATGTTAGACTGCATCGAACCTTTCGGAGAAGAATTTTTCTGTCTGACGCCTGAAAATTCGAGAGCTCTTCCGGCTGAAGAACTTGCTGAAATAATCAAGCGCAAAAACAAAAAAGCAGTTGCATGTACCTCTGCGGAAGAAGCCGTAAAACTTGCTTTGCTCTCCCACAGACCTGTAATATCTTTCGGATCATTGTATATGTCGGGAGCAGTCAGAAGTATTGTTAAGAAACGCTTCGGTGTGAAATAATAGTATTGAAAAGTTAGGAGCCTGATCATATGTACGATATTGAACTTTCATGTATTGAATTTATAGATAAACTTTCTTCAAAATCACCTACACCGGGAGGCGGCGGAGCAGCGGCCATGGCAGGAGCCCTTTCGGCAGCCCTTAGCGCTATGGTAGGAAATCTTACCATCGGTAAAAAGAAATATGCAGATGTAGAAGACGAAATAAAAAGACTTACGGAACTTGTCAAAGAATATCAGAGCGAGCTTCTTGATCTGGTAGGAAAAGACGCAGAGGTTTTTGAACCGCTTTCAAAGGCCTATGGCCTGCCTAAAGATACGAACGAAGAAAAAGCTTACAAAGATGAAGTTATGGAAAAATGTCTTTATGATGCCTGTATGGTTCCGATAAATATAATGGAGGTATGCTGCAAGGTAATATCACTCGTAGGAATATTTGCAGAAAAGGGATCTGTACTTGCTGTCAGCGACGCGGCATGTTCAGCTTCGCTTGCAAAGAGCGCGCTTCAGTGTGCAAGCTTAAATGTATGGATCAATACAAAAAGCATGAAAAACATTGAAAAAGCAGCGCAAATAAATGAGCACGCAGAAAAAATGCTTGCTGAATATTGCTCAATAGCTGAAGAAGTATATAATAAGGTTACAGCAAAGCTTAAGAACAAATAAAAGATAATCATAAAATGGCAGGGGAAATAATGGATAGTAAAAAAATCGAAAAAGCGATCACAATGCTTTTAGAGGCCATCGGAGAAGATCCGACAAGAGAAGGTCTTAAAGAAACGCCGGCGCGAATAGCTAAAATGTATGAAGAAATCTTTGGCGGAATGGG
Organism: uncultured Lachnospiraceae bacterium; assembly: GCA_949283905.1. Taxonomy (GTDB): domain Bacteria; phylum Bacillota; class Clostridia; order Lachnospirales; family Lachnospiraceae; genus Alectryocaccobium. Next base: position 5,003 of record CASDUB010000029.1, read on the forward strand.
CAAAGATGCGGAAGAACATCTTACAAAGGTATTTGATTCGGCTACTGATGAGATTGTGATCGAAAAAGACATTCAGTTTTATTCGATGTGCGAACATCACATGGTGCCATTTTATGGAAAAGTTCATATCGGATATATTCCTGACGGTAAAGTCGTTGGTCTTTCAAAACTTGCAAGAACAGTTGAAACTTATGCCCGCAGGCTTCAGATTCAGGAAAATATGACGGTTCAGATCGCCAAAGATATTATGAAATATCTTAAGCCAAAGGGCGTTATAATAGTCTGCGAAGCGGAACATATGTGCATGACAATGCGCGGCGTTAAGAAAGCAGGTACTAAGACGGTAAATGTTGTTACCCGCGGCGTATTTGAAAATGATGAAAACCTTAAGAATATGTTTTTCAGATTACTGGGGGTTTGACTTTTGACCGATAAAGAAAAAAATATTGCAATCAAAAATATGAAGAGGGTTTGGAGTGTATACTGCGACCCTCTTATTAAACAGTATCTGTCGGATATAGAAAAGTTCGAAAAAGACAGGGTATACTGCCGTCACGGATGGTACCATCTGATAAATACAGCCAGAATAGCGTATATTTTAAATCTTGAAAATAATTACGGAATCAGCAAAGAGATCATATATACCGCCGCGCTTCTTCATGATATAGGAAAAGTAAGAGAATATAAAGACGGCATACCCCATGATAAAGCGGGAGCCGAAATTGCAAAAGAGGTTCTTATACGCTGCGGTTTTACTAAGGATGAAATTTATTTGATTACAAATGCGATATGTTTACATAGAAGTATTTCAAATGATTTTTCCCGTAGCACGGAAACAATGTCCGGCGATCTTGCGAAACTTATACATGACGCTGATAAACTTTCGAGAGAATGTTATTCATGCGGCGCATATGATTCATGCAAATGGAAAGACGAAAAAAAGAATAAATTTATTATTATATAACAGACATACAGAGGTGCGCATAATGATTATAGGAAACAGGAACTTTGATCTTATAAATAATACATATGTAATGGGGATATTAAATATTACACCCGATTCATTTTCTGACGGCGGAAAATGGAATACTTTGGACAGTGCAGTAAAACATGCAGCCGAAATGATTAAAGAGGGAGCCGATATAATTGATATCGGAGGAGAGTCCACAAGACCGGGGCATATTCAGATATCCTCTGAAGAAGAAATAGAAAGAGTAGTTCCTGTTATCGAAAAGATCAAAGCCGAGTTTGATATTCCGGTATCTATAGACACATACAAAAGCGATGTCGCGGAAGCAGCCCTTAATGCCGGAGCCGATCTAGTAAATGATATATGGGGATTTTTATATGATGATAAGATGGCTGAAACGGTAAAAAAATTTAATGCGGCATGCTGTCTGATGCACAACAGAGAAAGGACAATTTACAATGACCTTATTCCGGATATGATAAATGACCTTAAGAAGTGTACAAAAAAAGCTAAAGAAGCCGGCATTGAGGATGAAAAGATAATC
>CASDUB010000030.1 GCA_949283905.1 uncultured Lachnospiraceae bacterium
ATCTCAAGATCAGAAAAGATCAGCTCAAGATCAATACATTCGATATCTCCGTCCGGATCTACCGGAACTGGTTTTGTAGCATCTTCAACGACATGAGTGATGTTGTCATTGTCAAAACAGCGAACAACATGAATAATCGCATCGCATTCACGGATGTGACCCAAGAATTTATTTCCGAGTCCCGCTCCCTGCGAAGCACCTTTTACAAGACCCGCGATATCGACGAATTCTACGACAGCAGGCGTTTTCTTATCTGTATTCCAGATTTCCGCAAGCTTATCAAGACGCTCATCCGGAACCGCTACGATACCGTTATTCGGCTCGATGGTACAGAACGGATAGTTCGCTGCCTGCGCATTTGCCGTACCTGTTATTGCATTAAAAAGTGTACTCTTTCCGACATTTGGAAGTCCGACGATGCCCAATTTCATGGCTTTATTTACCCATTCGGAAAGTCTTTATCGCCCAAAACTTTCCGCCTTTCTCTTTATTTTATCCGCGCCCGATTTTTCGTCCGGCACAGAATATATGTCATTAAGTTCAGTCTCTGTTTTTCACCATAACACATCTTCATTAAGAATAAAAACAGAGTCTGACGCAACTAAAAAGTATAGCATACAGACTCTGTTTTTTCAATCATATACGTATGTATTCACGAGTATTGCACATTATAAAATTGTATAATTACTCAGCAGCTTCCATTTCCGCAATCGAAGCAAGCTCAGCTTTTTTATCTGCCACACGGTTGCTGAATATCGTTATTACTAAAATAGCAACCAACAATATACCTTCAACAGCTTCCGAAATATATGATGAAGCTCCGATAACAGTAAGACCATTCTCTATTACACTGATTGTTATTGTTCCCAGAATGATCTTATAAATTTTTGCCGAAAAACCTCCCGTAGTCAGGATTCCTCCAAGAAAGATCGCCATCTGAACGCGCATCTCCAGCATATTACAAAGAGAATTAGATGAACCTCCGATACGTGCCAGCTGAATAAATCCGACTACTCCGGCAAAAAATCCGGAAATAGCAAAACACATAATACGTATCTTTCCGACATTAATTCCAACACAGCGAACAGTTTTCTCATTTTCACCAATACATTTGGCGTAAAATCCAAATTTTGTTTTTTCAAACACAAAATAGATTACAACTACAGCGATTACTAAAACTGTAATGGCAAAGGAAGTTGTAGCTAAAAAGCTCATACCTGACGGAGTCGGTACCATGACTGTTGCATACAAGTAATTCATCATTCCTTTAGCCGCTATAAGTACTGCAAGCGTAAGTATAAACGAACCGACATGGCATTTCTGAACGATCGTACCGAGCAACGCGCCGATAGCCGTACTCATAACAAGTGTGATTGGAATATATACAGCAGATATATTAATCGTATTTGCTATCAGCGCACCGATAGTGGCACAAAATGCCGCGCTCGCACCGATAGAAATATCAGTACCGCCCAGCGCAATTACAAAAATAACACCCATACTTCCGAGCATCGTTGGAACCATCTGCATAACAAGATTTCCGATATTATAGGAAGTCAGCGTATTTCCTCCGGACAAAATCGCAAAAATAACTATCAGGATGGCCATGATCAGTATCGGCATTATATCTAAAATTCTAATTTTTTTCATCAGATCATCACCTCAATTATAGATTCTTCATTAAAGCCTTCATTTCGGCTGATTTCTTTTACAATCTTACCGCTTTTCATAACAATGATCCTGTCTGCCATACCCATGGCCTCAGAAAGCTCATCCGTGATCATAACAATAGCCATGCCCTGCTTTTTAGCCTCTTTCAGACATCCGTAAATATAAGCCTTCACACCGATATCGACGCCTCGTGTCGGACAATCTATGATCATTACTTTCAGATTTTTAATCATCCAGCGTCCAAGATTTACTTTCTGTTTATTTCCTCCGGAAAGCGCATTTACTTTTTGATGTATGCCTGTACATTTTACCTGGAAATCCTCTTTTGCTTTAATTGACAATCTGTCAAGATCGGATTGTTTCAGATAGCCTAGACTTCTGTGCAGTTCCTCGATAGAAGGAAGGATGAGATTCTGTTCAATAGTACTTTTCATCATCATCGCTTCTCCGTCGCGGTCTTTCGGAACATATGCCATTTTGTTGCAAAGTCCGTCCATAGAGCTCTTAATCTCTATTTCCCCCTGCTCGGTTGCCAGTTTAACACTGCCGCTGGTCGGCTTCATAAGACCATATGCAAGCTGTCCTATATCATGAATACCCGAATCAGACAAACCGCAAAAAGCAATGATTTCTCCTTCATAAGCCTGAAATGTCACATTTTCAAGACCTGTCGGCGAAGAAATATTATCCATAGCAAATAATACTTTACTGCCACGGCTGACTTCTTTATCTTCGCGATAATATTCGCCGCTTAATTCACGTCCTACCATCATACGCTTAAGATCGTTTTCAAGGATCTCATCAGCTCTGACTGTCCCGATCATTTCTCCGTCTCTGAGGACTGAAATTGTATCTGAAATACGCATTGTCTCTTCCATATCATGGGAGATCATAAGAACAGAACGTCCTTCTTCTTTAAAACGGCGAATGATTCTGTATATGACCTGTCGATTATCCTGCGAAAGCGACTGTGTAACTTCATCCAAAATCAGAATTTTAGGATCACATGCTAACGCTCTGACAAGTTCCATCATTTTTCGCTCTTCTACATTCATAGTGCTTGCAAGTCTCTTGAAATTGAGCTTAGGAAGATCCCATTTTTTTCTGACTTCTTCTGCCTGTTCATAAAATTTCTTTGTATTGAGAAACGGTCCTTTTGAAAATTTCTTAGTCTTTCCCATAAAAATATTAATCGCCGACGGAAGATTACCGATCATGCCAAGTTCCTGCACTATCATCGCTATTCCGTTTTCCTGCGCATCAATCGGAGAAGCCGGTTTATAAGGCTTTCCGTCAAGATACATATGTCCTTCATCGCTGCCGTACATGCCGGCGATCTGAGAAAGAAGGGTTGATTTTCCTGATCCGTTTTCACCTGCAAGAGCCCGTATTTCTCCCCTGCATAATTCCAGATCTATATTTTTATTTGCGCGGGTGATACCAAATTTTTTAGATAATCCTTTGATTTTTAATACAACATCATTTGCTGCCATCATTTGACCACCCCTTTCGTTTTACGATTTGCCAAAACCGCAAATGCGATCAAGATCATGCCAAGTATTGTGTCCTGGAATGTTCCCGACGGAACTCCCAATAAAGTCAGAATATTAAAAATAAGAATAATTATGAAGCAGGCGATCGGTACGCCTATAACAACATTAATCATCCCGGCCAATGCCATTGCCAAAAGAACTGCCGCCATTGCCTGAAAGATAGTTCCTAAGCTTGAGAGACCTGAAGCCGCATTAGAGAATCCTGCATATGCTTCTTTAACTACTCCCGCAAATCCAAAAAAGAAGCCGGCAGCAACTCCTGCGATTATAATTGTCTTTGTAGGATTAATACCCATGATTTTTGCTACTTCTTCATTATCACCTACGGCACGGTAATTCACACCCCATCCCGTACGGTTGTAAAGAATATACGCAATTATAAAACCGATGATAAGCATGATATAGATTCCGGGCTCTGTTCCGAATGCCCGCTGATCGCCGCTCAAAGTAACAACCTTTTTCATGTTGTTTGTACACCATCCGGCATACGCGCCAATGATCGCTTCATAAATCATTGTCATGCCAAGACCTGCAATCCATGGCGGTACTTTTGTTACCCGATAAAGAGTAAAATTAAAAACGATACATGCGATACCGGTGAGAATACCAGAGATCAGCATAGCTGCAAGTCCGAACTGAACACACATCAATCCTGATACGGTACTGGCAACAATAATAACAGAACCGGGTGAAAGATCCGTAATATTTCCCGTAAAGACAATCAGAAATCCCCATGCAACCAAACATGACGGTGCAGCTGATTGTATAAGTACTCGTATGTTACTGAACGTCAGCAATTTCCCTTCAACGATAAAATTGATAATGATCAGCAAAGCTATGATACACGCCAACATAATCAATAATGTTTTCCCGGCGCGTTTTTTTCCATCATTAATTGTTTCTGTCATTTTTCCCTCCTTCATAGAAGAAGGGAGCGGCCGACGCCGCCCCCTTAATTCACTAATCGAAGCAAAATAATATCAAGTCTGAAATTACAGGCAGCTTTCTGCTACAGCCAAAGATGTTGCTGCATAATTTTCAAAGAAATTGTTGAAATCATCAACCGTAACATCAGGATTATAACGATAGAGAAGATTTTTATAATTCTCGTCTCCGACCCATGAAACATTTGCATCGTAACCTGCTATATACGCATCGGCATTATCCGGAGTGATTAACGCACTCTCAAGGTTATCAAACATAATAGGCTGTCCGTTTTCATCCACAATGCGATGTCCGTCAATTGCATTTATAAGGAGCGCAATTGCCAAAGAACCCTGAACTCCCTGTGAACCGTTCATTCCCGAAATAGTTCCATCTTTTACAAGCGGAATCAACGTAGGATCAATATCAGTTCCATAAATCATCATATCAGGATTTACATCTGTTCTTCCATCCAGACATGTTACGATTCCGCTTAAATAGTCACCGCCTGATCCATAAATACAATCTACATCAGGATTCGCTGAAAGAAGATCGTTCGTTTTCTGTACTACTTCAGAAGGATCTGTACTATGCGCAACCTGTAAAACTTTTCCGCCGCCGGCTTCAAAAACTTCTGTAAATCCGGCCATACGGTTATCATGATTGAAATCGCCTATGGCTGCTCCTGTGATAACAGCTGTTTTGTTTCCGTCCGCCAAAGCCATTTCAGCCATCTGACACCCCTGATCATAAGCATTAGAGTTTACACCGCCCGCAAACAGCTCATCTTCAAGACAACGCTGAGTGGTCTCTTCATCTGACGGGAAGTTAGAATTCCATACATAAGGAATTCCCGCATCATCAAAATAATTAATACATGGATTAAATGTAGTAGCGAACTGGAGGCAATATACAGCTCCGTCAGGATTTGACGCCAACTGGCTTTCAAGCTGAGAAACAACTTTATCCGCAACAAATTCATTGTTTGCAATATCTATAGAGCATCCATAGAGTTCCGTCGCGTAATTCTGCCAGTACTGTATCTCATCCAAAGGATAAGCTCCCGCTCCAAATGTATTTGCGATCAGATTATAACTTTCCATTTCACCTGATGCGCTTTCTTCATCAGAAGAGGCTGCTGAGGTTGATGATGCCGAAGATTCCGAGTTTGCCGAAGTTGTTTCTGTATTCGATCCTGAACTGCTCTGAGCAGATTCATTTCCGCCGCATCCGGAAAGGACGCCGCCTGTCATAGCTGCTGCAACAAAAATAGCCAACACTTTATTTTTCATATAGATATCAATTCCTTCCTTTTAAAATTTTTATTTAAAATATCCTTTTTGCCAATCTTCCCAAAACAGTAAAATCATTTGCTGCTGCTGTGCAAATTCCCAAGCACAGTGTTCAAACAGCGCTCTTACTTCTAATTGATCTACCTTTTCTCCCTCCGGGAGCATGCTTATAAATTTTCCGTCTTTCCAAGTAAGTCCGATCCAAAAATTAATAATAGTTTCTCTTCCGCCCGGGATATCGCGATAATAACATGTCTCTACAAGATACTTTCTGTTTTTTCCAAACTGATGCATCGGCTCCGATATAACCACACCGCCGTCAATTGCGATACATGCCGGATCCTGCCCCGGAGTATCTTCAAATACACCGAGTTTTTCAGCAGTCATACTGTCAACAAAAAATACCCTTTCCATTCCGCGTCCTACATTCTCGATCGCCATATCAGAATAATGTCTTGCATGGACATTCGGATACCAGTTCTTATAAAACAGATCACCTTCAGGTTTGTAATACTTTAAGAACGCATCCATAACCTCATCTGTAAGTCCCGGCTGCAGTACACGCATCGATGTAAATCCGATACCATTGTTCAATACACGATATCCCGATTTCAGATTTTTAATGTTTTCGGCATTCATACGTACAGCAAATTCATCCGGCATAAATGTTTCTTCTTCCGGAAGTTCGTTTTCTCTTTCCGCCGCAAGCAGCAGTTCCGGTGTGGGTTCCGTAAGATCACGATAAAAATATTTTGCGAATTTTGATTTCTTTTCTTCCTCAGTCAAAATAATGCTGCAGGATTTAAATTCCTCCTCCCAGTCTTTGACATCACGATAACTTTTTCCGCAATTCTGTACATGCCAAAAAGGTCTGTCTGTCTGCATTTTTCTTCTCCTTTCTTTGATTTATTCGTTTGCATATTTAATTTACGATTTAAGTATATCAACGCTATTGACAAATAAAAAATACAGTTTTACTATTCATTTATAAGCAAAACCTTATAAAAAAGGAGCCCATATATGACCCTCCACGACTTAAAATGTTTTATGGTTTTAGGCGAAACGTTAAGCTTTACAAAAGCTTCCGCTCTGCTTTATATATCTCAGCCGGCATTGAGCAGTCATATCCAGCTGCTTGAAAATGAACTTGGATTAAAACTGGTCGAGCGTTCCAACCGGCGTTCGGTCAGTCTTACCGAAGCAGGAAAGATTTATCATAAAACCCTGATGGATTGTAAAAAGCATTATCAAAATTCACTTGCAAAAATATCCGAGAATCTTGCCGGTCACCCTGTATGTATCGCACTTCTTCACGGAATGAAACTTCCAAATGACGATATGACTCGCATAGTGGAATATACGCATGCAAATCGCTCTTTTAATATGCGAATTGATTTTGTCGATCGAAGCGGGATCGAACAGACAATTGAAAACGGAAATATCATGATCCTTCCTAAAGATCTTATTCCCAAAAATAAAGTCTTTTACCACAAAAAGATCACTGCAGAACCTGTCCCGTATTATGTTATCGCTTCAAAGAGCCACTATGCTTTCAGCGAAAAAGAAGAAGATCAGATGAAAACGCTGGGTGGTTCCGCTGTTTTTCTTTCAGATCATTTATCCTCAAATTCAGCTAAACAGCTGGTTGAAGCAGCATCCGAATTACTCGGTCAGGCTCCCGCAGAAATCTTTACCGATCAGAACCCGAATACGGTTTCTCAATTCTTACACGGTAATCGATGCTATACGATCGCTACCGGCTGGCAGCAGGAATTATCCGATCCCGGATTTTTTTCTCTGCCTCTGTATGTTTCGGTTGATTTTTATCTCGTGTATCGTCCGGAAACCATTATCAATCCCAAGTATGTCGAATATCTTCAGTATGTTTTTCAGGTGTAAGATTATTAAAAAAATAAATGGGGCTGTCGCACTCGCGTCAGCCCTAATTAAATCCCTGAATGAAAAGATTAAAACAAAGAAGCATATTTCCTCCGTGAACCACTCTCGCTTAGTCCTCGCGCAGCAGCTCTAAATTCACGCAAAGCGTTCATTAAGAGCCCGCTCAGCGGATGTTCCCTTGGTAAAAATGCTTCTTTTTATTTTTCACTTTTTCTGTTTTTCTTCTAAATAATCCCGTACTTTTAGCACAATCATTTCAGCTGCTTCATATTGCTCAGTGGCTTCATCGGCAGAAGCAATATAAAAATCATCATAATCACTGTTTTCTCGTTTTCTTTTTAATCTTCCAAGGAATTTACCAACCTCTCGTTCAAAAATGTCAGTTGCCACATAATGTTGATTAAAATATGCAACCACATCCTTATGACGTTTAAAATCAATTTCTTCTAAAGCTAAAACTGCCTTAACAGCATAAAAAGCAGCATAGTAACTTCTATTAATTGTATCCTTATATCTTTTATTATCCATGCACAATTTTGCCGTGTCTAAAGTTTCTATGGCATTTTGCATCCTGTAAATGCACAAATCCATTGCTTTATTTGAATTATCCACTAATCAACACACCTTCTTCTCTCACATTCCTATAATATGGCAATACATCAAC
>CASDUB010000031.1 GCA_949283905.1 uncultured Lachnospiraceae bacterium
ATGCTCAATCTGAATCTTGATCTTGATATCGAGGAGTTTATGACGGTTGACTTTACCGTGCTTGCGAAAGTGGTGGATCTTCTCGGCGGACTCGATATTCAGATGACTAAGCAGGAACTTATCCATATGAACAATTATAATGTAGAGACTTCGGAGATATGCGGAGTTGAATATGAAGAAATTCCTGTACCTGACGATCCTGATTTTGACGGATATATAGCAAGGACTTTCCATGTAAACGGATCGCAGGCAGTTTCATATGCGCGTATAAGATATACGGAAGGATATGACTTCAAGAGAGCCTCACGCCAGAGAGAAGTGCTTTCTCTTATAAAAGAAAAAGCGGCTACTATGGACCTCGGCACCCTCGACAGTATCTTAAACGAAGTGCTTCCTATGATAACGACTAACATCGACAATATGAAGCTGATTAAGACTGCCACATCGATACTGACATATCAGATGACTGAAGAGGATCAGGCGGGATTCCCGTTTGTTCATTATGAAGATGATGGAAGTCTGACGGGATCAGACACCGTTATCCCGGTAACTCTTGAGTATAACGTAAAACTGCTCCACGAATTCCTCTTCCCGGGCGAAGATTATACTCCGAGACAAAGCGTTCAGGAGTTCAGCTATCAGATAGCGATGGATACCGGACTGACGGATGAGTATATTGACTATTATGCTCAGCAGGGAGATCTGGCGGATGTGCCTAAGTATACCGAGGAAGAATACCAGCAGGCACTGGAAGCGGAAGAAGATCAATACGATAGCTATGATCAGTACGATGAGTATGATGATTATTATTAAATCTATACGGGTGAAATTCCCGGAAAAAATTTAATGCTTATGGATAATGTATTATAATGAACAATAAAGATAATAATTTTGATCAGGAAAAAAATGTATCTGTAGATATTATAATACCGACATGTCAGCCAGGCGCGGAGTTTGCAAAGCTTCTCCGCAGCCTGGCTTTGCAAGTTATGCCGGCGGATAATATTATCATCGTAAATACAGAAGAAGAATATTGGGATAAATCGATCGAATGGGAATACCCTAACGCACGGATAATCCATATAAAACAGGAGCAGTTCAACCACGGGACCGTCAGACATGCGGCAGCCTGCGAGTCCAAGGCGGATATTCTTGTGTTTATGACTCAGGATGCCGTTCCTAAGGATCAGTATCTGATAAAAAATCTCGTAACTCCGATAATAGAAAAGAGGGCGGAGATATCATACGCAAGACAGATTCCGAAGGAAGATGCGGGACTGATCGAGCAGTTTACGCGAAATTTTAATTATCCGGAAACAAGCTGTATAAAGACAAGGAAAGACATTCCGAAAATGGGAATAAAGACCTTTTTCTGTTCCAACGTCTGCGCTGCGTACGACAGAAAAATTTATGACAAGCTCGGCGGTTTTCCGCGTCCTGTTGTCTTAAACGAAGATATGATTCTTGCCGGAAACGCGGTCGAAGAAGGCTACAGGATAGCTTATGTTGCCGAAGCTTGCGTCTATCATTCCCATGAGTATTCGGGAAGACAGCAGTTCAGAAGAAACTTTGATATAGGAGCGTCCCAGGCGCAGTACAGTCAGTTTTTTTCGGCGTACCCGGCTGAGTCTGAAGGCATGAGCCTTATAAAGGAGACTGCGAAATATATATGCAGCAGGCATAAATATCATCTGCTGTTTAAACTCGTATGGATAAGCGGATGGAAATATCTGGGATTTAAATTCGGAAAAAATTATAAAAAGCTTCCTAAAAAAACAGTAATGAAATGGTCGCTTTGCCCATGGTATTGGAAAGACTATTTTGAACAGGAGAAAAAATAAATGTTTGATGCTTATGAACTGATTAAACGTGAAGAAATAAAAGACATAAATTCTCAGGGAATACTCCTTAAACATAAAAAAACAGGCGCTCATGTTGCGCTTATAATTAATGACGATAAAAATAAAGTGTTCGATATAGCTTTCAGAACGCCGCCGAAGGATTCGACGGGCGTTGCGCATATTATAGAACATACGGTACTGTGCGGATCGGAAAAATTTCCTTTGAAAGATCCGTTTGTAGAACTTGCGAAGGGATCTCTCAATACATTTTTAAATGCCATGACATTTCCCGACAAAACAATGTATCCTGTCGCAAGCTGCAATGATACGGATTTCCAAAATCTGATGGAAGTTTATCTTGACGCCGTTTTTTATCCGAACATCTATAAGACTGAAAAGATCTTTAAACAGGAGGGATGGCATTATCATATGGAGGATCCCGATTCTCCGATCACATATAACGGCGTTGTCTACAATGAGATGAAAGGCGTTTTCTCATCGGCAGAATCTGTTCTTGAGAGAACTGTATTTAATGCGCTTTTCCCTGATACTGCTTACGGCGTTGAATCAGGCGGAGATCCTGATTTTATTCCGGATCTTACATATGAGCAGTATCTTGATTTTCACAGAACATATTATCATCCGTCCAACAGCTATATCTATCTCTACGGAGATATAGATATGGAAGAGAAGCTTGACTGGATTGATAAGGAATATCTCAGCAAGTTTGATAAAAAGGAAATTGATTCAGAGATAGCATACCAGAAATCTTTTGAAAAACCGGTAAGTATCAAAGGGGATTATCCTGTTCTTGATGATGAACCGTTAGAAGACAATACCTACCTCAATATGAGTATTGTCACAGGCGACGGTCTTGATATACTGACAGCCACAGCCTTTAACGTTCTCGAATATGTTCTGCTTGACGCTCCGGGCGCGCCTCTTAAACAGGCGCTTCTTGATTCAGGCATATGCAAAGACGCATCGGGATGTTATAACGACGGTATACTGCAGCATTTCTTTTCGATTGACGCTAAATACGCAAATGCGGAGGATGCTTCAAAATTCGAAGAAATTATAACGGAAACCCTTGAAAAGATAGCAAAAGAAGGCATACAGGAAAAAGCGCTGCGCGCAGCTATACATTATTTTGAATTCAGGTTCAGAGAAGCTGATTTTTCCGTATATCCTAAAGGCCTCATCTATATAATGAACGCCTATGACAGCTGGCTTTACGATGAAAACCGTCCTTTCGACTACCTCAGACAGATACCTGTATATGACGAG
>CASDUB010000032.1 GCA_949283905.1 uncultured Lachnospiraceae bacterium
CACTTAAAGACTCTTAAGAAAAAAAATCCCGATATGATAATCGGTCTTTGCGGCTGTATGATGCAGGAAAAACATGTCGTGGAAAAAATCTCTAAAAGCTACAGACATGTAGATCTTATATTCGGAACATTTAATATCTATAAGCTTTCGGAACTGTTATATAAAGTTCTTACAGAAGATAAGATGATTATTGATATTCTGGATAAAACGGAAGAGATCGTAGAAGAACTTCCTGTCGACAGGGAATATAATTTTAAATCAGGAGTTAATATTATGTACGGATGCAACAACTTCTGTACATATTGTATCGTTCCTTATGTAAGAGGTCGCGAAAAGAGCAGAGAACCTGAGGATATAATTGATGAGATTACAAGGCTTGCAAAAGACGGCGTGAAGGAAGTTATGCTCCTCGGACAGAATGTCAATTCATACGGCAAAGGCCTTGATCCTTATGTGGATTTTGCCTCGCTTCTTCACAGGGTATGCAAGGTTGACGGTATAGAAAGAGTCCGTTTTATGACCTCGCACCCAAAAGATCTTTCTGACGATCTTATTGACGCCATGGCAACAGAGCCAAAAGTATGTCCTCATATGCATCTTCCTCTTCAGTCGGGAAGCAGCAGGCTTTTAAAGATTATGAATCGTCACTACGATAAGGAAAAATATCTTGAGCTTGTAGAAAAGATAAGAGACAGAATTCCTGATATTTCCCTTACCACAGATATAATAGTAGGCTTTCCGGGCGAAACAGAAGAGGATTTTAAAGAGACTCTCGATGTTGTCGATAAGGTCGGATATGACAGCGCCTTTACTTTCATTTATTCGAAGCGTACAGGAACTCCTGCTGCCGATATGCCTGATCAGGTGCCGGAAGATATTACAAAAGAGAGATTCGACCGTCTTCTTGCCCTTGTTCAGGAAAGAGCAAGAGAAAGATGTGCAAGATTTGAAGGAAAAACTATGCCTGTTCTTGTGGAGCAGGTAAATGTACAGGATCCGAATCTTGTTACAGGACGACTGGCAAATAATCTGACTGTACATTTTCCGGGAAAGCCCGAACTTATCGGTCAGATAGTTAATGTATATTTAAAAGAATGCAAAGGATTTTATTATATAGCTGAACAGGTGTGATATTTTACTGGAATTTCGGAGGTTATAATGGCTATATCACCAATGATGAAGCATTATCTTGAAACAAAAGAAAAAAATCCCGGCTGTATTGTTTTTTACAGACTCGGTGATTTTTATGAGATGTTTTTTGACGATGCGAAGCTGGTATCTAAAGAACTTGAATTGACGCTTACAGGAAAAGACTGCGGACTTGAGGAACGCGCGCCAATGTGCGGCGTTCCTCATCATGCCGCCGATGTATATGTAAAAAAACTTGTTGAAAGAGGCTATCGTGTCGCTATCTGCGAGCAGGTAGAGGATCCCAAAACTGCAAAGGGGATAGTAAAACGAGAAGTTGTCCGTATAGTAACTCCCGGTACGATATTAAATCAGGAGGGACTAGAAGACGAAAAGAATAACTATATATGCTGCGTCACCCAGATAGGTGATGAGTACGGTTTTGCAATTGCGGATATTTCAACAGGCAGATGTATGATATCAGAATTAAAAAACAAGGGCCGCCTTCTTGATGAGATATATAAATTTTCGCCGGCAGAGATTTTGTGCGACGACGCATCATCGATAAGCGCCGTTAATTCCGAGGAAATTTCAAACCGTATTCAGACGTCGGTAAATAAACTTCCCGACTGGTATTTTGATGAAAACAACTGTGAAAAAATAATTACAGATCATTTTAAAGGACGGCTTGAAGGCCTCGGGCTTTCAGATTTTCCGCAGGGCGTGAATGCGGCAGGCGCTCTTTTTCAATATCTTTATGAGACGCAAAAGACGCAGCTCTCGCAGATGAATACGATAACTCCGTATGTGGCTGACAGATATATGCTGATAGACAGCTTCACAAGGCGTAATCTTGAGCTGACAGAGACAATGCGTGAAAAGACAAAAAAAGGTTCTCTGTTATGGGTTCTCGATAAAACAGGAACCGCTATGGGCGCCCGTATGCTTAGATCTTTCATGGAGCAGCCTCTGATAGATAAAGATGAAATAGAAGAGCGACTTTCGTGTGTCGAAGAATTATGCGAAAAGCCCATCGACCGCGATGAAATGAGAGAGTATCTTTCTTCCGTTTATGATTTGGAGAGACTTATCAGCCGCATTGCAAATAAATCTGCAAATCCCCGCGATCTGATAGCTTTTAAGACATCGCTTCAGGTCTTGCCGTATATCCGTTCGCTGCTTGAAGGATTTAGCAGCGATCTGATAAATAAGATCAGAGAAGAACTTGACCCTTGTGAAGATCTTTCTTCTCTTATAGAACAAGCGATATCTGATGATCCGCCTCTTCAGATGAGAGAAGGCGATATAATCAAAAACGGTTTTAACGAAAAAGTTGATGAATTCCGCCAGGCAAAACATAATGGAAAACAATGGCTTATCGAACTGGAGGAACGCGAAAAAGAGCGCACCGGAATTAAGAATCTTAAAATAAAATATAATCGTGTTTTCGGATATTATCTTGAGGTTACAAATTCTTTTAAGGATTTAGTTCCCGAAGATTATATTCGTAAACAAACCCTTACAAATGCGGAACGATATACGACGGATGAATTGAAAAATCTCGAAGATATTATACTTGGAGCTGAAGACAAACTTGCATCTCTTGAATATGATCTGTTCTGCGAAGTCAGAGAACATATTTCGGAAAATATTTCCAGAATACAGAAAACAGCGGCGGCAGTTGCATCTCTGGATGCGTTTGCCTCACTGTCATATGTTGCCATGAGGAACCGTTTTGTACGTCCTTCTTTAAATAATGATGGAGTGATAGAAATAAAAGAAGGCAGACATCCTGTTGTAGAGCAGGTGATACCGAATGATATGTTTATTCCAAACGATACATATCTGGATAATTCGGACAGCCTGATATCCGTCATTACAGGACCTAATATGGCCGGAAAATCGACATATATGCGTCAAAACGCTCTTATTGTTCTTATGGCTCAGATGGGCTCGTTTGTTCCGGCAGCTTCAGCCAATATAGGAATTTGCGACAGAATATTTACACGTGTTGGTGCTTCTGATGATCTTGCCAGCGGTCAGTCTACTTTTATGGTTGAAATGACAGAGGTTGCCAATATACTTCGAAACGCCACAGCGAACAGTCTGTTGATCCTTGATGAGATAGGAAGAGGTACAAGTACATTTGACGGACTTTCTATAGCATGGGCCGTAATCGAACATATTGCCGACAGAAAAAAACTCGGCGCTAAAACGCTTTTTGCGACTCATTATCATGAGCTTACAGAGCTTGAAGGCAAACTTGACGGCGTAAAGAATTTCTGTATCGCCGTTAAAGAAAAAGGCGATGACATAGTATTCTTAAGAAAAATAATCCGCGGCGGAGCCGATAAGAGCTATGGTATTCAGGTCGCAAGACTTGCGGGCGTTCCCGAAAGCGTATTAAAACGCGCTAAAGAACTCGGTGAGCAGCTTGTGGACGCCGATATCACTGCTAAAGTAAAAGATATTGCGCAAAACAATCAGGATTCAGAAAATGGCATAAAAACAGATCATACAGAGTACAGACAGCTTTCTTTGTTTGACAATTCAATAGAAAACGATGTCGCTGATGAAATACGAAAACTTGACGTTGCAAATATGACTCCTATGGAAGCTCTTAATATACTTTACGAATTACAGCGAAAATTATAATTAATGGATTTGATTTAATATGAATGTGATTGAATTACTTGATCAAAATACAATAGATAAGATAGCTGCAGGAGAGGTAGTTGAACGTCCTGCGTCCGTAGTTAAAGAATTGATAGAAAATTCAATTGATTCCGGAGCAAATACGATCACCGTTGAGATAAAAAGCGGCGGTATAGAATTTGTCAGGATAACGGATAACGGATGCGGAATAGAATCCTCACAGGTCAGAAAAGCATTTTTGCGTCATGCAACCAGCAAACTGCGTCAGATTTCCGATCTGAGAACTATTTCGTCCCTCGGTTTTCGAGGCGAGGCATTATCAAGTATAGCAGCTGTATCACAGGTCGAACTTATCACACGTTCGCAGGACAGTATTACAGGCGTAAGATATCAGATAGAAGGCGGAGTTGAAAAAAGCTTTGAAGAGATAGGCGCGCCTTTCGGCACAACGTTCATCATGCGCCATCTGTTTTTCAACGTTCCTGCGCGCGCAAAATTCCTGAAATCGCCTGTTTCGGAAGCAAATGCCGTAACTTCATATGTTGAGCAGCTTGCTCTTTCGCATCCCGATATTTCCTTTAAATATATGGTAAACGGAAATATCAAACTGTATACTTCGGGAAACGGAAATTTAAAAGAAGCGGTTTATTCAATATACGGGAAAGATGCCGTAAAATCGCTGATTCCGTTTGAATATAAATCTGATATTTTAAGCATTTCAGGATTTCTCGGAAATGCCGACAGCTCACGCGGAAACCGCAGCTTTGAAATCTATTTTATAAACGGAAGATATGTGCGAAATAAGATTATTTCAAAGGCCATAGAAGACGGATATGCTGGAGTATTGATGCAGCACAGATATCCCTTTGTTGTATTAAACTTTTCACTTGATAAAGAAAAAGTCGATGTGAATGTTCATCCCGCAAAACTTGAAGTCAGATTTTCTGAGCAGGAGCTTGTATATAAATATATTTCGGAAGCAGTTAAATCTGCAATTCACGATCATCAGAGCATACCGGCAATGAGTCTTGATGGCGTTAAGAAATCAGAAATTAAACCTGACTTAAAAGCCGATTTAAAACCGAATAATAAACCGGAGATTAAAGCTGTAATAAAACCGGATATTAAATCTGAAATAAAGCCGGAGATTACTACAGGTATAAAACAGCAAATTGAACAGGGATTAATTAAAGAGAAAAAAGAAGATTATAATACTGCGGCAAAAGTTACGACAGATTCGGTAAAAAATGAAGTTAAAGATAAAAACAGATTTTCTGATATAAAAAGAGTTCCCGAACTGGTCAAAGAAAAGCAGATCTCTTTATTTGAAGAAAACAGAATAACTCCTGAAAAAATAAAAAATCACAGGATAATCGGTCAGGTATTCGATACATATTTTCTTGTTGAGATTGAGGATAAGTTATATATCATAGATCAGCATGCGGCTCACGAAAAGGTGTTATACGAAAGGCTTATTAAATCCGTAAGCGGACATAAAAAATATTCCCAAAATCTTATGCCTTCCATAGTATTAAATCTTTCAATCAAAGATGCTTCTGTTTTATCGCAGAATATTGAAATATTTGAAAGCTTTGGATTTGAAATCGAAGAATTTGGCGATCGCGCATACAGAGTTACTGCCGTTCCTTCTGATTTGTATAATCTCAATGTAAAAGAACTTTTTACCGATATACTTGATAATTTGATGGAACCTTCTGCGGGAGAACCGAAACTTCTTCTTGAAAGAATCGCTTCGAGAAGCTGCAAAGCCGCCATAAAGGGGAATATGAAAATGTCTTTGATCGAAACGCAGAAATTGATAGATGAATTATTTTCTCTTGATGATCCTTATCACTGTCCTCACGGACGGCCGACAATGATTTCGCTGTCCCATTATGAACTTGACAGAAAATTTAAGCGTATTGTATAAGATAAAAATAAACTTTTACTGAAACGGAGCAGGTCTGTTGATATGAAAAAACCTTGTATTATTATTGCGGGACCGACAGCCGTCGGAAAAACAGAGATATCGATAAAGCTTGCAAAAATAATAAACGGAGCAGTTATCTCAGCCGATTCAATGCAGATATATAAAGAAATGAATATAGGCTCGGCTAAGATAACTTCCGAAGAGATGGAAGGCGTGGAGCATTATCTGATAGATGAACTTGATCCGAAGGATGAGTTTAACGTTGTTGTTTTTCAGCAGATGGCAAAAAAGGCAATGAAAAAAATATATGACGAGGGAAAAATTCCCGTGATCGTCGGAGGTACGGGATTTTATATCCAGGCGCTGCTTCGCGATATAGATTTTACCGAAACCGGAAATATTCCATCTCTGCGCTCTAAATATGAAAAATTAGCTGCCCAATCAGGTCCTCAGGCATTGCATGACATTTTAAAAGAAAAAGATCCTGCTGCCGCTGCATCTATCCATTTTAACGATGTAAAGAGGGTGATCAGGGCTTTGGAATATAATGAGGAAACAGGAGGGACTATTTCAGAGCATAATGAAGAGCAGAAGGAAAAGGAATCACCTTATACATTCGGATTTTTTGTCATTACTGATGACAGACAGATACTTTATGACAGAATAAATAAAAGAGTTGATAAGATGATGCATTCAGGTCTTCTTGAAGAAGTTACGCGTTTAAAAGAAAGAGGAATGACTGCCGATGATATCTCGATGAAGGGAATAGGGTATCGCGAGTTCTTTCCGTATTTTGAAGGCAACGCCACACTTGAAGAGACTGTTGAAAAAATAAAACAGGATACAAGACATTTTGCAAAAAGACAGATAACATGGTTTAAACGTGAAAAAGACGTTATCTGGTTTAACAGGCAGGATTATAATAATGACAATGGCCTGATATTAAAAGCAATGACAGAAAAATGGAATCAGATAATATCCGGTGCGTCTGAAAAATATAATAATTAAGGTTAGAGAGAGTTACGAAATGAGTGATTTAAAAAAGAGTTTTTATTCTACTCTCGGTATCAGTTCCGAGGTTTTTGAATTTGGTGAAAAAATACTTAATAGTCTTAAAGAAAGATTTAACGATATAGACGATATCGCCGAGATGAATCAGCTTAAGGTTTTAAACGCAATGCAGAAATGCAGGGTCAGCGAAGCATGCATGTATCCTTCTACAGGATACGGTTACAACGATGTCGGCAGAGAAACCCTTGAACAGGTATATGCACAGGTCTTTCATACGGAAGATGCCCTTGTGCGCCCTCAGATAACATGCGGAACACACGCCCTTAATATTGCTCTTTCATCAAATTTAAGACCGGGAGATGAACTCTTATCGCCTGTAGGAAAACCTTACGATACCCTTGAAGAAGTAATAGGCATCAGAGAATCAAAGGGTTCTCTTGCGGAGTACGGCGTTTCGTATAAACAGGTTGAACTTCTTGAAGATGGTACTTTTGATTATGAAGGTATCAGAAAAGCCATATCTCCAAAGACAAAAATGGCAACTATACAAAGATCAAAAGGATATCTTACAAGGCCTACATTTTCAGTAAAGCAGATCGGAGAACTTATATCTTTCATTAAAGATATCAATCCCGAAATAATATGCATGGTAGATAACTGTTACGGAGAATTTGTGGAAACGATCGAGCCTTCTGATGTAGGAGCTGATATGGTAGTAGGTTCTCTTATAAAAAATCCTGGCGGCGGCCTTGCTCCTATAGGAGGATATATTGCAGGTAAAAGAGAATATATTGAAAACGCCGCCTACAGACTTACAACACCGGGGCTCGGAAAAGAAGTCGGAGCGACTCTCGGTGTAAACAGATCATTCTATCAGGGATTTTTCCTGGCGCCGACTGTCACTGCAGGCGCGCTTAAAGGAGCAATCTTTGCGGCAAATATCTATGAAAAACTCGGTTTTAAAGTTGTGCCTGACGGTACAGAAAGCCGTCATGATATTATACAGGCTGTCACATTCGGAAAACCGGAGGCTGTTATAGCCTTTTGCAAGGGAATACAGGCTGCTGCGCCTGTAGACAGCTATGTAACTCCCGAGCCATGGGCTATGCCGGGTTATGATTCCGACGTCATCATGGCGGCAGGAGCCTTTGTTCAGGGTTCATCGATCGAACTTTCGGCTGACGGACCTATCAAACCGCCTTATACAGTATATTTTCAGGGCGGCCTTACATGGGAACATGCAAAAGTCGGAATTCTCATGAGCTTACAGAAACTTGTAGAAGCAGGAATTGTAGATAAGGAACATTTGATCTGATGAAAAATATTATCGTTATCGGGGCGGGAGCGTCAGGAATGATGGCTGCGATCCATGCTGCAAAAGAAGGAAATAAAGTTACTGTTATAGAAGAAAATAACAAGCCTTTAAAAAAACTCCTTGTAACAGGAAACGGAAGATGTAATATCACTAATATGTCATGGGACGGCGATGTGATAAGAGGTTCCGATCCTGAAAAAGCAATGAGGATCATAAATAAGTTTGATCATAAAAAAGTTATTGAGTTTTTCAATATGATCGGCATAGTAACAAAAGAGAGGAACGGATGGGTTTATCCGCTGAACGATTCTGCTGCGGTTGTCGCAAAAACGCTTATTTCAGTCGCTGAAAGCAAAAAAATAAAGATTAAAACAAATCAGAAAGTTATCGGCGTATCAAAAAGGATAGACGGTACTTTTTCCGTGGATGTCGAAGGATGGTCCTACAAAGCAGACACTGTCATAATATCCTGCGGAACAGGCGCGTATATAAGTGAAGAGGGCTATAAACTTGCGGAAAATACGGCAAATAAATATAATGCTCATTTCGAGAACTTTCTTCCGGCATTGACTTCATTAAAAACAAATGACAACAGCGTTTATAAATGGGCAGGAGTAAGAACTGAAGCTGCAATTAAAGTCATATATGACGGCGAGATACAGCATCGTCAAAGAGGCGAACTTCAGCTTACTGAAAGCGGCATATCAGGCATCCCGGTTTTTCAGATCAGCAGGTATGTTTCGAAAGCGCTGAAAAAAGGAAGAAAAGTCAAGGTAATAATCGATTTTCTTCCCGATTATTCAGAAGAGGATATTAAATCATATCTTGAATTTATAAGAGAAAACTATCCGCAAAGAACCGATAAACAGCTTGCGGCCGGTCTTATTCCGGAAAGACTTGCAGAGCATATAACATCAGGATGTTTTGATCTTGACGATTCTATTGAAACTATAAAAAATTATGTTTTCAGAGTTTCGGGCACAGGAGATATAAGAGCGTCTCAGATATGTACGGGAGGCGTGGATTTAGATGCTCTGACAGACGATCTCATGCTTTCAAAAGTTCCGGGCCTGTATTTTACCGGAGAAGCAATTGACGTTGACGGAGCGTGCGGAGGTTACAATCTTCAGTGGGCATGGAGCAGCGGCAAAGTTGCGGCTGATGCGGCTTCTAAAGAGGATTGACCAATCACAGACGGGAGAGTCTTATGTTAAGAATTTCGCAAATCAAAATACCGGCAGATGATGAAAAAACAAGTATTGAAAATAAAATTTGCGATGCGCTTCATGTAAGCAGCGACAAAATAATCAACTGGAAGATTTCGAGACGCTCTATAGAAGCCAGGCGGCATGAAAAATTGTCATTCGTTTATTCCGTTGATGTTGAAGTAAAAAACGAAGCGCCGATTATAAAAAAGAACAGAAATAAAAATGTTTCTAATGTAAAAAATATTAAATACAAGTTTGATGATACAGGAAATATTCAGTACGGAGATAAACACTGTAAATACAGACCGGTCATTATAGGCAGCGGGCCTGCCGGACTGTTTGCGGCGTATATTCTGGCAAAACACGGATACAGACCTCTTGTACTTGAACGCGGAGAATGTCTTGAAAAACGAAAAACAACCGTTGAAGACTTTTGGAACGGACAAAAACTCAATCCAAATTCGAATGTTCAATTCGGTGAAGGCGGTGCGGGAACATTTTCCGACGGAAAACTGAATACGGGAGTCAAGGATAAAGAAGGAAGAATAGCTTATATTCTCGATACTTTTGTAAAATTCGGCGCCGGTGAAGAAATACGATATGATTCAAAGCCCCATGTCGGAACTGATATCTTATTTGAAGTTGTCAGAAATATGAGAAACGATATCA
>CASDUB010000033.1 GCA_949283905.1 uncultured Lachnospiraceae bacterium
GATCGTTTGTCTCCTGATACCGGGACAGCTTATGGGTCTGTTTACACATACAGCCTCCACCATACATGACGGCGAGATCGCGCTTCGTATTATCAGCGCCGGCTTTATCGTTTCAACGATATCCGTTATATCGGCAGGAGCGCTCGAAGGTCTTGGAAAAGGAACTCAGTCCCTTATAATATCCCTGTGCCGTTATCTGGTCATTATCATCCCGGCAGCCTTCATCCTCAGCAGATGGCTCGGAGCTGTTGGAGTGTGGCACGCGTTTTGGGTTGCGGAAGCACTTACGGCACTGATATCAATATTCGTTTACCGCAGGACTGTCTCCCGGCCATATAATTAAATACCTTAATTAAGGTTCTAAAAAAAGAAGCATATTTCCTCCGGGAACCGTTGGTTACCCGTTTAGCAGAGGAAACATGCTTCTTTGTTTGTTTTTAATCTTTTAATCAACCGAAATTATATTTTTATAATCTCTGTAATCATCAGGCACCCTTTCTGTGATGATGACCGAATCTGATATCCTACCGAATGTGACTGATGTTACGACGCCGAATTTTGATGAATCACATAAAACGTAGCGTTCCTTGCAGTGTCTCATCGCCTCCTGCTTAAAAAGCGCTTCGCTGTATTCAGGCGTAGTCAAATCGGAACGTTTGCTTATTCCGTTAACTCCGAAAAAGCCTTTTGAAAAATGAAACTGCTGTATCATCATTATCGCTGAGTTTCCGACTATAGCCTCTGTCACATTTTTTATCTCTCCGCCGATAAGTATGACTTTCTTTCCTTTTGACGCCAGCACCTGCGCATGCGCAATGCCGTTTGTTACAAATGTCATGCCGTTTGACGCAGATATCAATTTAACGATCTCATACGTCGAAGTGCCTGAATCAATAAATACAAAATCCGATTCACCTATAAGTCCGGCTGCATATTCTGCTATTTTTCTTTTTTCGTCTTTATGGAGATCTGCTTTCTGAAGAACCGACGGCTCCTGAGTTGTCACTTTTTCATTGACAGCGATAGCGCCGCCGAATACTTTTTCCAGTTTTCCGATTTTATCGAGCGCAACGATGTCTCTTCTTGCTGTCGACTCAGATACATTAAGTATGTCCTTTATTTCTGATATTGTAATACTTCCGCGCTCATCAAGCAGACCAAGTATAGTGTTATATCTTTGTTCTGTAAGCATCTTATTACCTCAAGAAATATAAATATCAGATATTATACCAAATATAACTCTATTCAGCGAGACTTTTTGTATTTTTCTACATTTGTTTCTCTGATTATCCTTCTTAAAGGAAGTATAGCTCCCGGTGATACGGAAAGTTCGTCAACTCCCATCGCGAGGAATTCCTGTGTAAGCGTCGGATCTGCTCCGAGTTCTCCGCATATGCCCGTCCATATTCCCGCTTTGTGGGAATTTTCAACAACCATACGTATCAGCCTTAAGATTGCAGGATGATGAGCATTGTAAAAATCATCCAGCTTGTCGTTCTGACGGTCTATCGCGAGCGTATACTGAGTCAGATCATTTGTTCCGATGCTGAAGAAATCCACCTTTTTCGCCAGTTCGTCGCTCATTACTGCAGCTGCCGGCGTTTCTATCATGATTCCCTGCTCGGGATCACCGTACGGAATATTTTCTTTGGACAGCTCTGCTTTAACCTCTTCAACTATCTCTTTGATCCTGTCGATCTCTTCGACGCTGATTATCATAGGATACATTATGGCTATTTTTCCATAAGCGCTGGCGCGGAAAAGCGCGCGCAGCTGCGTCTTAAAGATCTCAGGCCGTGTAAGACAGATTCTGATCGCCCTTAATCCCATCGCAGGATTTTCCTCCGGATCCAATCCGAAATACGGACATTTTTTGTCCGCTCCGATATCAAGCGTTCTTATAATGACTCTTTTTCCCGCCATAGTTTCGGCAACTGTCTTATAGATCTCGAACTGCTCTTCCTCTGTCGGGAATGTATCGCTTTCAAGATAAATAAATTCGCTTCTGAAAAGACCGATTCCCGATGCGTCGTTTTGACGTACAAGCGCAAGATCTTTTAAATTTCCGATATTTGCGTAGAGCATTATCTTCTGACCGTCAAGGGTTATATTTTCTTTTCCCTTTAAGCTCTCAAGAAGCGCCTTTTTTTCTTTTTCTTCGGCCATCTTTACCTTCATGTACCCCAGCGTCTCTTGGTCAGGATCAATATAGATAACGCCTTCATTGCCGTCTACGATAGCCGTCATTCCGTCAAAGGAGTCGTCTAACGGCATCTTAGTTCCCACGATGGCCGGAATAGCCATTGTCCTTGCAAGGATTGCAGTATGTGAATTTGTCGAACCTTTTATGGTCACAAATGAGAGCACCATATTTTTATCCATCTGTACCGTTTCAGACGGAGCAAGGTCGTCCGCTATAAGTATTACAGGCTGATCCGCATTTTCAAGATCATGCGTATCTCCCGAAAGGATGCGAAGGATCCTGTTTGAGATATCTCTTACATCCGCCGCTCTTTCTTTCATATATGCGTCGTCCATCGAAGCAAACATATCTGCAAGATTGTCTCCTGTTTTTGAAACGGCATATTCCGCGTTGGCGTTCTGTGAACGGATTATATTTTCAACAGAATCATTGTAGTCGTCATCTTCGAGCATCATCTGATGGACCTCAAATATGGCGGCGTTCTGCTCACCGACTTCTACGAGAGCTTTATCATATAATTTCTGAAGCTGAAGGATCGCTTTTTCTCTTGCGTTCTCATAGCGTTTTATTTCCTCTTCCGGATCGTCCACATTTATAAGAGAAACTTCTTTATCTGTTTTTTTATAAATGCTTATCTTTCCGATCGCTATCCCGCCAAAAACGCTCTTTCCCTGAAATATTTTCATAATTTCCCTTCCCGGCGCTTTTACGCGCCAATAATACTCAATTTAAAAATTCACTTTCGAATTTTTTCTCCCGTAGTTTATTAATTATTAAAGATTAGCTTTCATAAAAGCGCTTACTGCTTCTAAAGCCGCATCTTCATCTTCTCCGTCAAATGTAAATGTTACTTCCATGCCTTTTTTTACACCAAGTCCCATAACCGCAAATATCTTTTTGCAGTCAGCTTCTTTTCCGTCTTTTGCAATCTTTATTGAGCATCCGAAGCTCTTTGCCGTTTAGATAAGTTCTCCTGCCGGGCGTGCATGTATTCCTTCGGGATCAGTGATCACATATTTAAATTCTTTCATAATTATTTTTCCTCCTTTATCAATACTGTTTATCAATTCAGTTGTTTTAATACTTCTTCTATTTCTGCCTTGGTAGCAAGGTTTTCAGAGAAGGCGCTGGCGCTTCCTGATGAAATTCCCATTTTAAACGCCTCGTAATAATCGCCTGTCATCATCCATCCGGCCATAAAACCGGCTACCATCGAATCTCCCGCGCCTACCGCATTTACAAGTTTTCCTTTCGGAGCCGGAAGTTTGTAGACTTCATTGTTCTCCGCAATAAGAACCGCGCCCTCGCCTGACATTGATACAAGTACATTGCGGGCACCCATTTCCTGAAGACGCTTCGCATAAGGTATCACCGACTCGCGTGTTTTCAATGTAACTCCGAATATCTCGCCAAGCTCATGATTGTTCGGTTTTATCAGGAAGGGATGATATTTTAATACGTTTGTCAAAAGATCTTTTGTGGCATCCACGACAATATTAATATTTTTTCCTTTAAGACGTTCCATTATCCGGCTGTACATATCGTCCGGCATTGAAGCCGGAATACTTCCCGCAAGGAACAAAACATCGCCTTCCTTTAAAGCGTCGAGCTTTTTCATGAGTTCTTCGACTTTTTCCGGACTGATATCAGGACCTTTTCCGTTTATTTCCGTTCCGTCGATAGATTTCAATTTGATATTGATTCTTGAAATTCCGTCAGGAAGATCAATAAAATCCGATTTGATTCCCGATGCTTCGACTCTTCTTTTTATTTCCTCGCCGATAAATCCCGCCGTAAATCCGAGCGCCGTATTATCAAAACCCAGATTTTTCAAAACAGTCGAAACGTTGATGCCTTTGCCGCCCGGAAGCATCAGTTCATCCGTTGTCCGGTTTGTAAGCCCGAGCTTAAAATCGTCTACCGAAATAATATAATCAAGGCACGGATTAAATGTTACTGTATAAAGCATTTTTGCTCCTTTCCAAGATCAATCTGATTAACAATCTGATCTTAACCTGATCAGGCAACTTTTTTCTTCAATACTCCGAGAAGCAGAGCCGATATTATGCTGCCTGCTGCAAGCGCTACAACATACATTAGCGCGTTTCCTACTACAGGGAATACGAAAATTCCGCCGTGAGGAGCCATGAGCGTACATCCGAATCCTGCTGAAATCGCTCCTGCTGCCGCAGAACCTATCATACATGCCGGAATAACTCTCGCCGGGTCAGCTGCCGCAAAAGGAATAGCTCCTTCTGTAATAAACGCAAGTCCCATGATAAAGTTTGTAGGTCCTGATTCTCTCTCTTCTTTCGTAAATTTGTTTTTGAAGATCATAGTTGCAATTGCAATAGCTATCGGAGGCGTCATTCCGCCGATCATAACTGCCGCCATTATATCGTAGTTTCCTGCCGCGATAGCCGCTGTTCCGAAAACGTATGCCGCTTTGTTGAACGGGCCGCCCATGTCGATAGCCATCATGCCGCCGAGTACTAAGCCAAGAAGTACTTTACTTGCTCCTGCCATGCTTGCAAGTCCGTTGTTAAGCGCCGTATTGATTCCGCCCATTATAGGCTCTACCACAAAGTTCATAGCCAATCCTATTATAAGAATTCCAATAACAGGATAAATAAGAACAGGCGCCAGTTTTTCTATGGCATCCGGAAGTTTTTCGCACATCTTTCTGAGTACGAGGATAATTCCTCCCGAAAGGAAACCTGCTACAAGGGCTCCTAAGAATCCCGATGTTCCGCCTGCCGCAAGCATTCCGCCTACAAAGCCGACAGCCAGAGCCGGTCTGTCGCCGATCGCCATTCCGATGAAGCCTGCGAGTACAGGAAGCATGAGTCCAAAGGCCGTGTTTCCGATATTCTTAAACAGAGCCGCTGCCGGCGTGATAGTTCCGAATGCGCTTCTTGCCGCTTCGTCAAGAGTATTGATATCAACAGAAAGACCGTCGATCAAAAATGCTATAGCAATAAGGATACCGCCGCCTACTACGAACGGAAGCATATGCGAAACGCCGTTCATAAGAGCCGTGTAAATCTTATGTCCCATTCCGCCGCTCTTAGCTTTGTTATCTTCTTTTTCATCTCTGTTTGCCGCCTCATATATGGCAACATCACCTTTTGTGATCTCTTCTATGAGTTTGTCGGCTTTACTGATACCGTCTGATACCTGTGTTACCAAAACCTTTTTGCCGTCAAATCTCTCCATAGGTACCTGCGTATCAGATGCAACGATGATTCCGTCGCATTCGGCGATCTCTTCATCCGTAAGGAGGTTCTTTGTTCCTCCCGAACCTCTTGTTTCTACTTTTATGCTGTATCCTGCTGCAACTGCAGCTTTTTCAAGAGCTTCGGCAGCCATATATGTATGGGCTATACCTGTAGGACATCCTGTTACCGCCAGAATTTTTCCCGCTGTTTTTACAACGTCCGCGCTTTCAGTTTTTTCTTCATCCGCTGCGCTTTCTGAATCCGCTTTGTCAATTATCGAAAGAAATTCATCAGGCGATTTCGCAGCTTTAAGCGCCGAGCTGAAGTCTTCATCCATAAGCATCCTCGAAAGTTTGCTTAAAACATCAAGATGAACATTATCCTCTGTATTAGGGGCAGCGATAAGGAAAAACAGTTCAGCCGGTTCTCCGTCGAGCGAATCAAAGTCAACGCCGTTTTTTACTACCATAGCCGCAAGTCCCGGTTCTTTTACCGCATCGCATTTTCCGTGAGGTATTGCTATACCTTCACCGATTCCTGTAGATCCTTCCTCTTCACGAGCATATACTTTTGCTCTGTAGGCTTCTCTGTCACTGATCTTTCCGCTTGCACACATGAGATCTATGATCATGTCGAGCGCTTCCGATTTTGAAGTCGGGGAAGCATCAAGCGAAATTGATCTTTTATCAAGCAGATCAATAATTCTCATATAATTTTCCTCCCATCGAAAACATGTCGTACGTTATCTGTTAATTTGATAATATCACCAAAACTCTTCATTTTCAATCAAACTCAGTCAAAAACATTTCACATAATTTCATTCTTCTTTTTATATATCATTCACAAACGATCATAATTTTCGAGATTATTTTTGTATGTTTCGCTTATTCGGTCATATTCGGTCATTTTAAATTA
This sequence comes from uncultured Lachnospiraceae bacterium, assembly GCA_949283905.1. Lineage (GTDB taxonomy): Bacteria > Bacillota > Clostridia > Lachnospirales > Lachnospiraceae > Alectryocaccobium. The sequence goes on from CASDUB010000033.1 coordinate 6,337, forward strand.
ATTCAAGTCAAAAAACAGTTTGAAAAGATGTCCTACGATTAAGAAATTTTATCTGATTGTCTAATTAAAAATTCTTTTAGAAATTCTTTTGCACTCATCAAATTTATTCACACGAAAAAATAATTTTGTTATAATGAAAAGGACTTTTCTGATATTAAAAATGGAGGATACAGTATGAGTGGAATTTTTGAAAGAGTAATAAATATGGGAATATCAGAGGGTATGGAAAAAGGTATGGAAACGGCGCATCGCGAAACTGCCATCGAATTGCTTAAAGCAGGAACCGATGAAAACGTGATCCTGCAGGAATGTAAACTTACTAAGGAGCAGCTTGAACAGTTGAAAAAAGATATGTTGATGGTTCAGTAACTGTTAAACGAAATACAAAACCGATATGGAATAATAAAATGTAAATAAGTATCAGGAAGGGAGTTGTCGCACAATAGTGCGTCAGCTCCCTTCAAATCTGCTTTTGACGATATTATTATCTGATATAATATACCCAGTTTTCTTTTCTTGCAGGTGCTTCTCCAAGAGGCTCTGCAGGATATCCTAAAGCTACATGTCCGATTCCCTCATACTTGTCTTCAAGACCGAGATCTTTGAGGATCTGTTTTCCGAAATCAGAATCAAACTCCTCTTTGCATCTGTGGATCCAGATTCCGCCGAGTCCGAGACTTGCAGCAGCATTGAGCATATTTCCGATTACGAGAGATCCGTCGTAACGATAGATGTTCTCAAAAGTTTTGTCTGCAAGAACCATAAGGATTACCGGAGCGCCGTAAAACGGATCGAATCCGTCAGGAGCACCTGCTATCTTGCGGTTTTCTTCTGAGATCTTGTCTCTCATCTCTTTATTTGTTACAGCGATGATGATAGGCGTCTGTTTATTTCCGCCTGTAGGAGCGTATGTACCTGCTCTTAAAACAGCCTGAAGTTCTTCTTCTTTGATCATATCAGGTTTAAATTTTCTGCAGCTTCTTCTTGTTTCAAGTACTTTTAATGTCTCATTCATCATAATACTACTTCCTTTCTGATTAACATTAAATTATATCTTTTTTGTTTGCTTTAAGAAATTCTCTGTA
>CASDUB010000034.1 GCA_949283905.1 uncultured Lachnospiraceae bacterium
CCTGATAGAAAATGTAGTTCCTTCGTTTTCCACACTGCTGACACGTATTGCGCCTTTATGCATACTGATAGCGCTTTTTGCGATAGCCAGACCAAGACCTGTTCCTCCGATCTCACGTGAATGACTTTTGTCAACACGGTAAAATCTGTCAAAAATACGCTCCTGTGCTTCGGCAGGAATTCCGATTCCCGAATCGGAAATCGTCAGATACATATACTGATGATCCGCATTTAATGTGATGCGCACCCATCCGCCCTCAGGTTTATTATATTTTATGGCATTTTCAGCAATATTTGTGATTATCTGAGTAAGTTTCGTCTCGTCAACTTCAGCTTCTACTTTCTTGAAGCTTTCAACAATCAGTTCAACATTTGCAAGATCGGCTATAGGTTTAAGACGTTTTACCACAAGATCGATAAGATCGTTGATATTTGTCTTCTGTATATTAAGACCCTCGATATTTTTATCCATCGATACAAGAGAAAGAAGATCAGATATGATGGCGTTTTCTCTCGTAACCTCATTGGAAATATCTTTCATGAATTCTTTATACAGCTCTATATCCGCATCAGGATTCATCATAAGAGAATCTGCAAGAACTTTGATCGACGCCAGCGGGGTCTTCAGCTCGTGGGAGACATTTGAAACAAACTCCTGTCTGCTCTCCTCCATAGTGTTGACTTTATCTATAAGACGGTTAAAAGCATCCGTTATCTGCTGCGTCTCATAATAATCATACACCGCAATAGGTTCCAGCTCCATAGCGTCTATGGCTGATGTGATCTTCTTAAACGGCCTTACGAGTATCCATGAAGCCCAAAGTCCCAGCACAACGATAAGTATTATTGTGATTCCCAATACTATTGTTTCATTTCGCTCCAGTATCTTGCTGATATTTGCTATCTCTTTCGTCGAAAAACTTGTAAGCATAACTCCTATCACGTCGCTGTCAGGATCCTCTGACGAAGTGATTGTTACGGCCATTTCAACAATATTATTAGATGAATCATAATAACTGTATTCCGTACCGCCGAAACAGTCGATAACAATAGAAGAAAGCATATACTTGCCTTTGTCCTGATCAAAGGTGTCTTTGATGATCTTGTAGTCTTCATCGACTATCAGAATACGTCCGCCGTAAACGCTTGTGATCATATCTATCCTTGCGTTTACGATCGCATTTGTCGGATTGTTCAGATAATCAACCGATGCAAGCTGATTGGCAAGCATTATACACTGATTCTTAACGATCGCCGTTCTTGTCTGAACAGCCATATTTTCATAACTTCGCACAACGGCGCTGGATATCGATATGGCAGTCGCAATGCCGATAAAAAGCATTATGACGATTATCCTGAATCTCAATGTCTTGAAGAAAGAATACTTTTTTATTTTATTGCGCCTGGAAATAATAACCAACTCCCCACTTCGTATGAACGTATTTAGGCTCACCCGGTTTTTGTTCGATCTTCTCCCTGAGGCGTCTTATATGTACATCCACAGTTCTGACATCTCCCGGGTAATCATCTCCCCAGATGATCTTTAAAAGCTGTTCCCTGCTGTAAACTTTATTCGGATGATCAGCAAGGATTTCAAGAACATCAAATTCCTTTGCGGTAAGATTTATCTCGGAATTATTTATAAATACTCTTCTGGAATCTCTGTCCAGATAAAAACCGTCAAATCTGATCTCATTTGAAGTATCCGATTCATCATTTGATTTCTTAGTTCTTCTTATGATAGCTTTGATCCTGGCTTTTACCTCAAGAATATTAAACGGTTTTGTGATATAATCATCCGCGCCGTATTCAAGACCCAATATTTTATCCATGTCTTCACCCTTTGCGGTAAGCATGATAATAGGAACAGACGAGAATTCTCTGATCTGCTGACATACAGTAAATCCGTCCATTTTCGGAAGCATCAGATCCAGCAGTATAATATCCACATTTTGCGTTCTGGCTAATTCCAAAGCTTCTTCTCCGTCATAAGCGCATACAACTTCCATGCCATCCTGTTCAAGAGAAAAACGTATTCCCTTTACAATGAGTTTTTCATCATCAACGACCAGTACTCTTGCCATATCATTCTCCAATCAGACTTCAATATAATCTTTGATTTTTTCAAACATCTTCTCTTTGATTCCGCTGATATTCATTATATCCTCAATAGAATCAAATCGTCCATGTTCATTTCTGTAGTTGATTATCTCGTCGGCTCTTGATTCTCCTATGCCCGGCAGTTCCATAAGCGCGTCTTTATCGGCGGTGTTTATGTTGATCTTACCATTGCCGGAGGTGTCGGACACTGCATTATCGGAAGACGGAATCTCTTCACCCAATTCGTAAACTATGATTTCCTGTCCGTCGGTAAGTATCTGCGCCTGATTGACGCTTCTTTCGTCTGCGTTTTCAAGCAGACCTCCGGCAGCTTCTATCGCCTGAAACAGCCTGCTTTCCATGGGAAGCTCATATACGCCGGGATTCTTAACTGCGCCGCATATGTATACGTAAATTGTTTTATCGTCATCATTTGCAGAATCCGATTCATCGGCTTTTTCAGTTTGTGCCTGAGCTTCATCTGTTTCCCGTGAACTCTCTTCCGATATAACGGATGATAATTCATCAGCTGATGATGAAATTTCGTATACAGTTTCATTGCCGCCGCATCCGGCAAGAAAAACCATTAACGACAAGATAATGATTGATATTTTTTTCATTGTCTGGTCTCCAAATTATATCCAGACATTCATCATTAATATTTTACTAAACTTTTAACAAAGTTGCAATACTGTTACAATTTTAAGCATTTTAATATTTATACATTAATTTTGCATAATATTCATATTTATTCACGTTTTAATACATATATAGAAAAAATATAAAGTTTTTCTTGCATATTTGCATAAATCGGTGTATAGTAGCGATTGTTCAAATTAATAAACAAAACCGTTAAATTTTACGGTTTTTACAGGAGGAATATTTCATGAAAGAAAAAGTAGTTCTTGCCTACTCAGGCGGACTTGATACAACCGCGGTTATTCCATGGTTAAAAGAAACATTTGATTATGACGTTATCTGCTGCTGCGTTAACTGCGGACAGGGAAACGAGCTTGACGGACTTTCTGAAAGAGCAAAACTTTCAGGCGCTTCAAAGCTCTACATAGAAGATATCATCGATGACTTCTGCGATAACTTTATTGTTCCGTGCGTACAGGCAGGAGCCGTATACGAACATTCTTACCTTCTCGGAACTTCAATGGCACGTCCTGCTATCGTTAAGAAGCTTGTTGAGATCGCTCGTAAAGAAGGTGCTTCAGCTATCTGCCACGGAGCAACAGGAAAAGGAAACGACCAGATCCGTTTTGAGCTCGGTATCAAAGCTCTCGCTCCTGATCTTAAGATCATCGCTCCATGGCGTATGACGGATCTCTGGAAAATGGATTCCCGTGAAGCTGAAATGGCTTACTGCGAAGCCCACGGCATTCACCTTCCGTTCAAAGCCGATTCAAGCTACAGCCGTGACAGAAACCTCTGGCATATCAGCCATGAAGGCCTTGAACTTGAAGATCCTTCAAACGCTCCAAACTACAAACATATGCTTGTGCTTGGAGTAACTCCTCAGGATGCTCCCGACAAAGAAGAAGAAGTAACTCTTGTTTTCGAAAAAGGCGTTCCCGTTAAATTAAACGGAAAATCAATGAAAGTTTCAGAGATCATCTCCGAGCTCAATACAATAGGCGGAAGAAACGGAATCGGTATCGTTGATATCGTTGAAAATCGTGTTGTCGGTATGAAATCACGAGGAGTATATGAAACTCCGGGCGGAACGATCCTTATGGCTGCTCATGATCAGCTCGAGGAACTCTGCCTTGACCGCGACACTATGGAAACAAAGAAAAAACTCGGAAGCCAGTTTGCTCAGGTGGTTTACGAAGGAAAATGGTTCACTCCGTTAAGAGAAGCACTTCAGGCATTTGTTGAATCAACACAGACATATGTTTCGGGCGAAGTTAAAATGAAACTCTACAAAGGAAACATAATCAAAAACGGTACGACTTCACCATATTCTCTTTACAGTGAATCACTTGCTTCATTTACAACAGGCGATATGTACGACCATAACGACGCGACAGGATTTATCACTCTGTTCGGTCTTCCTCTTAAAGTTCGTGCTCTCACACTTCAAAATATTGAGAAAAAAGACAAATAATAAGGCAAAAACATTTAAAATATGCTATGATTCAGGCAGCCTGTCGGCTGCCTGTTTTCTTGTGATAACAGGATCAATATTTCAATTGGTCTTAAATAATAAAACGAAACCAAAAAAGGAGATACAACAATGCCTGTATTTGATTTTAACGCAGTTTCCGAAGAAGAAAAAAAAGACGCGGTATGTACTTATAACGCTTTTAATTCGGATCTCGATTATTCAGACAAAGATCATCCTATACTCGTATTGGATAATAAAAACAATAAATGGGAACACCATTCAAAGGGTCTGTTCCAAAATCCCGATATACGAACATGTTTTATGTTTTCAGACGCCGAAGGACACTCGGACGCCGATATAATCAGGATTGACTCCCGCTTCGTCAGTCTGATCAAATGGCTCGGAGAAAGCCATATAAAAGTTCTTCTTTCAGGTATAAATACCGAAGAAGGATACGCCGTATACAAGATACGCGAACTTGCCCAGGGAAACGGCACGAAGCTTTCGGCTGAAGACGGATTCCTTCAGTACATGATAAAACGGCTTTTTGCCAGCGAGCCTCCGGCTGATACTGAAGTTGACGACGAAAACGAAGATTCTCTAGATGAGATGAAACTCACAAGTATTCAGAGCATAACTGATTTTATGACTTGTGCCGGTAAAACTCTTCCCGACAACATACGTACATGGGCAAGAAGAAATCTTGCCGTGGCTAAATCCCATGAAGTAACTCAGGAAGAGCGCAGACACGCCCAGAGAGCTTTGTCCGTAATGATGAACATCCAGTGGAAAAACGACTATTTCCCATCTATCGACCCGGTAGAAGCCCGCAGAATTCTTGACGAAGAGCTCTACGGAATGGAAAAAGTCAAACAAAGGATCATTGAGACTATAATCCAGATCAACAGAACACATACCCTCCCTGCATACGGAATACTCCTTGTAGGACCGGCAGGAACAGGAAAATCCCAGCTTTCATACGCCGTAGCAAGAATTCTTAAACTTCCTTGGACAACCCTCGATATGAGTTCAATAAACGACGCTGAACAGCTTACCGGAAGCTCCCGTATCTATTCAAACGCCAAACCGGGAATAATAATGGAAGCCTTTTCTATGGCAGGCGAATCAAACCTCGTCTTTATCATCAACGAGCTCGACAAAGCGGCGAATGTAAAAAGCAGCGGCGGAAATCCGGCAGACGTACTTTTAACTCTTCTTGACAATCTCGGATTTACCGACAATTACATTGAATGTATGATCCCGACTATGGGCGTTTATCCTATAGCTACAGCAAACGACAAAGATATGATAAGCAAACCGCTTCTTTCCCGTTTTGCAGTTATAGAACTTCCTGATTATACGCCTGAAGAGAAAAAAGAAATATTTGTACGCTTCTCTCTTCCAAAGATACTTAAGAAAATGGGACTTTTCGAAAATGAATGCCGTATCACCGATGACGGTCTTGACGAAATCATTCATCAGTTTGAAGGAACGACAGGAATACGAGATCTTGAACAGGCTGCCGAACATATCGCTGCAAACGCACTGTATCGAATCGAAGTAGATAAAGCCAAAAGTGTAGAATATAACAGAGAAATGATAAAAGAACTCTTCTCTTAATGCTAAAGAACAGGAAGGATAAATTAATGTCAGATAATAATTCAAAAAAAATTCTTTCTACTGTTGCGGGGCACGATATAACGGAAGAAGAATTAAACGAACATATCGCCGCTCTTCCGCCTGAACAGAGAGACTACAGCAACAGAGAAATGCTTCAAAAATATGTTCTTTCACAAATCGAATCAGCTTATCTTTTTGAGCAGCTGGCTATAGAACAGAATCTTGAAGATACTGAAGAATACAAACTTCTGATAGCTGAATCAAGACGTGAAATACTCTCTCAGCTCGCCATAAAAAAACTCTTTGAAGAAAACGCGGCTACAGATGAAGAAGCCCTTGACTTCTATAAAAAACATCCGAATTTCTTTGTAAAACGCGAAGGAGCAGAGAAAAAACTCAAAGATTTTGATGAAGTTTCAGACGAGATCAAAGCAAAGATCTCGCAGGTAAAACAGAATAATGTCTACCAAAAAGAACTTAGCAGACTTAAAGAAAAATACAAAAAATAAAATTTAATATTTTAACAGATACATTTCCTAATGTAGCGCAGCGGCGGAAATTGATGTGAAAATCAATTTCCGCCGCTGTGGTAATATTTATGCAACTATTTTAATTAAATCAGTCGATTGCCCAGCACTCAAGACCTGCAGGAACTGCTGAAGGTCTTTCGCATGTAGATGTCATCTTGTATGGTTTACCTGTATCAGATGAGATCTTAGCGCCAAGGAGAGCCTCAAGAACATGACGTGAAAGCTCTGCAGAAAGACGAGGTTTTCTGTTATGGAGAATAGCAGATGCAAGATCAGATACTCCAAGGCCTCGCATGTTGCCCTGCGGTGTTTCCATCTCAACAGCATGTGTAAGTTCAACTTCTTTGAGGAAATCCATTTTGCCCGGTCCGTGCATAGCAAGAACTTTGTTAAGGAATCCTTCTTCGCCGTTAACACGAGCTTCAAGACCGCGTCCGTCATATAAGTAAACAGGTCCTCTGAACATGTTAGGATCAGGTCCGATGATAACGCCGTCATCTCCGTAGAATTCGAAGTGAGGAAGTGTTGAATACCAGATATCATAAGATGTTGTGAGTGTTCCTGTTACGCCGCTTTTGAATTTAACGATACATACATAGCTTGTATCAACTTCAACATCAAAGAGTTCACCCTGGATAGGTCTCTTTGGTGTAGGACATGTGCAGTAACATGTGATCTCATCGATAGGTCCTAACAGAGATACGAGTGACTGTACATAGTACGGTCCCATATCAAGCATAGGGCCAGCGCCTTTTTTGTAAAGGTAGTGAGGCGCCGGATGCCAAAGCTCTGAACCATGCTGCCAGAGGTTAGCTGTAAATCCTGTTACTCTTCCGATCTTTCCGTCGTCAAGAAGTTTACGGATAGTCTGGATACCTGCACCGAGAATCGTGTCAGGTGCAGCTACACAGTAAAGTCCTTTTTTATTTGCAAGTTCAACAAGCTCGTTAGCGTCTTCAAGAGTTGTAGCGATAGGTTTCTCGCAATATGCATTCTTTCCTGCCTCGAGGATCTTTTTATTGATCTCATAATGAGCTGCAGGAATTGTAAGATTGATAACGATCTCAATTTCAGGATCTGCGAGAAGTTCATCAATCTCGTAAACATGAGGAATATTGTTTGCCTCAGCTGCTTTTTCTGCTGCCGAACGATAAAGGTCGGCAACTGCTACGATCTCTACATTTTTGTAATGCTGGCAGATGTTAGGGATATATGTGAGGGAAATATTTCCGCATCCGATAACACCGGCTTTAACTGCTGTCTTTGCCATTATTCTTTTCTCCTTAAATAATATCTCTTTGCATTTTTTATATCAAAATAACGCTTCTCACACGTTTAATGATAAACAATAGTAATCCTTAGTAATCCTTTAATAATCCTTTTAATAATCC
>CASDUB010000035.1 GCA_949283905.1 uncultured Lachnospiraceae bacterium
ATTTCGGAAATAAGCGGCGGAGTGTTTGATTATACTGATATTGTAACAATACCGTAATTCATATGATTATATAAAAGCGTCAAACCGTGCGTGATGTACGGTCTGACGCTTTTTAAAGCCGGATTTTTTGATATGTATTTCAATGAGCAAACTGGCTCTGATATATGTTGTAATAAAATCCTTTCCTGGCGAGGAGTTCTTCATGTGTTCCCTGCTCGACGATGCTGCCGTTGTTCATGACCAGGATTACATCCGAGTTGACAATGGTTGAAAGTCTGTGGGCTACCACAAAGCTTGTTCTGCCGGTCATCAGTTTGTCGAAGGCTTTCGATATCCTGATTTCTGTCATAGAGTCTACGCTGGAGGTCGCTTCGTCGAGGATCAGCATCGGAGGATCGGCGAGCATGACTCTTGCGATACATAAAAGCTGTTTCTGGCCGAGAGACAGATTGCCGCCGCCTTCGGTGATAACGGTGTCGTAACCGTCAGGGAGACGCTCGATATAGTCGCTTATATAGGCGCTTTTTGCAGCGTTTCTTATCTGTTCGTCTGTAGCATTTGGAACTCCGTAGGCTATGTTTTCACGGATAGTTCCCGTCTTAAGCCAGATATCCTGAAGAACCATACCGTAATGGCTTCTAAGTTCTATATGGCTCATTTCGTTTATCGGTTTCCCATCTATTGAAATAGTTCCTGAATTTACATCGTAAAATCTCATCAAAAGATTTATCATAGTAGTCTTTCCGCATCCGGTAGGTCCTACGATGGCTATCCTCTGACCGCTTTTAACTTCAAGGTTGAAATCTTTAATAAGCGGGACTTTAGGGTTGTAAGAAAAATAAACGTCTTTGATCGAAACATTTCCTTTTATCGAAGATTTGTCGCAAGGCAGTGCTGCCGGATCTTCCGTGCTTGGCGTATCGAGAATTTCGAATACTCTTGATGCCGACGCAAGGGCGTTCTGAAATTCAGTTATCGTACCGGTGATTTCGTTAAACGGCTTTGAGTACTGATTTGTATAGCCAAGGAAAGCTGACAGATTTCCGACTGTCATCGCACCGCCTATAACCGTAAAGCCGCCGGCTATTGTGACAATTGCATATAACGTCGAGTAAATCAGTCTCGTGGAGGGATTTACGAGCGACGAATAAAATGTCGCTTTAAGGCTGTGCTCCGCAAGCACGGCGTTCTTTTTGTCGAATTCGCTTCTGCTTGCTTCCTTGTGATCGAAGGCATAGATGAGCTTCATATTTTCAAGAGCTTCATCTGTAAGAGCCGTTAAATCGCCTCTGCTTGAAGACTGTTTTATAAACATTTCGCGAGTCTTTGAGGCAATGAATTTTGTTAGCATAAATGAAGCCGGAGTAAGGAGCACTACAAATAAAGTGATCCAGGGATTTATACGCAGCATGAAGATTATAGTGCAGATTATAGTCAGCACGCCGTTGAATATCTGCGAAAATCCCATGAAAAGTCCGTCGGAGATCTGTTCTATATCGGTGATGCAGCGGCTGATCATTTCTCCTGACGCCATTGAATCGATATATGAAACAGGAAGTTCATGGAGTTTTTCGAAGACTTCATTTCTTAAATCTTTTACTATCTTAAATGTTATAACATTGTTTATGCAGCCCGTGAAATACTGGCTCAGCATGCCGCATATGATTGCTATTCCTATTTCAGTTAATATTTGGAATACTCTGGCAAAATCGACATTTCCGCTGGAGATTATATAATCGATCGCCTGACCTGAAAATACAGGAACGAGCAATGTGAAAACGACGGTTATTACCGTGAGGAAAAGCGAAACAATGAAAAAGAATAAATAGTGTTTTAAATAAGATAAGAGTCTTCCGAAGACAGACGGATTCTTTAAACTTTTTTCCATTTTATTTCGCCTCCTCATTAAAATGCTGTGAGAGACATATTTCATTGTAAACGGGACATGTGTTCATAAGTTCGTTATGCTGTCCGATTCCCGCAAGCGAGCCGTTGTCGAGTACAATGATGATATCTGAATTATAAATTGAAGAAACGCGCTGTGATACCGTAAGTACCGTACAGTTGTCTCTG
>CASDUB010000036.1 GCA_949283905.1 uncultured Lachnospiraceae bacterium
TGCAACCGTTATCAAATTGTTATCAAAAGACCTATTGAAACGCCGCAAACCCGCATAAACACTGGCTTTTTTCGACCTCTCAATTTACTCAAACTCTATCGTTCCCGGCGGTTTACTCGTCAGATCATAAAATACTCTGTTGACTCCGCGTACTTCTTTAATGATACGGTTCATGACGATCTGAAGTACTTCAAACGGAATGTCAGCTGCTTCGGCCGTCATAAAGTCTATAGTTCTGACTGCACGAAGTGCCACAGCGTAATCGTATGTTCTCTCATCTCCCATTACTCCCACTGAGCGCATGTTAGTAAGAGCTGCAAAATACTGATTCGGAAGCCATGGGGCATCTTTACCGTTTTCTTCTTTGTAAAGGCGCGCAGCCTTATCAACTTCTTCACGGTAAATATAATCAGCGTCCTGAACGATCTTTACTTTATCTGACGTTACATCGCCTATTATTCTTATTCCAAGACCGGGTCCCGGGAACGGCTGCCTGTAAACGAGGAACTCAGGAAGTCCGAGCTCAAGTCCTGCTTTTCGAACTTCGTCTTTAAAAAGATTTCTCAACGGCTCGATAATCTCTTTAAAATCAACATAGTCGGGAAGTCCTCCTACATTGTGATGAGACTTTATCACTGCTGATTCTCCGCCAAGTCCCGATTCTACAACATCAGGATAAATTGTTCCCTGGGCAAGGAAATCAACTTTTCCGATCTTCTTAGCCTCTTCTTCAAATACGCGGATGAATTCCTCTCCGATGATCTTTCTCTTGCTTTCCGGCTCAGTCACACCCTCAAGCTTTTTATAATAACGTTCCTGTGCATTTACACGAACAAAGTTAATGTCGAAACTTCCCTTTTCTCCGAAGATGGCCTCAACTTCATCCCCTTCATTTTTGCGAAGAAGACCATGATCAACAAATACACATGTAAGCTGTTTTCCTATAGCTTTTGCCAGAAGCGCTGCAAGTACAGAAGAATCAACGCCGCCTGAAAGGGCAAGAAGTACTTTTCCGTCACCGACTTTTTCACGGATCGCAGTGATCTGTGATTCCACAAAAGAATCCATTCTCCATGTTCCGGCACATCCGCATATATTACGAACAAAGTTGAATATCATCTTAGTTCCTTCAGGAGTGTGCAGTACTTCAGGATGGAATTGAATTCCGTAAAGCTGTTTTTCAGAATATTCCGCAGCTGCAACAGGACAATCTTTTGTATAAGCAATAGATTTAAATCCCTGTGCAAGTGCACTGATATAATCGAAATGACTCATCCAACATATAGTATCTTCAGTTACATCTTTAAATAAAGGTGAGGCTGTATCTACTTTGACAGGAGTTTTACCGTATTCCTGAACATCAGCTCTTTCTACTTTTCCTCCAAGGATATGCTGCATGAGCTGTGCTCCGTAGCAAAGTCCTAAAACCGGGATTCCAAGTTCAAACAATTCTTTAGAATATGTAGGCGCTCCTTCTTCATAACAACTGTTCGGTCCGCCCGTAAGAATGATTCCCTTTGGATTCATCTCTTTGATCTTATCAATCGGCGTCTTATAAGAATAAATCTCACAGTAGACATTGCATTCACGAACTCGTCTTGCAACGAGCTGATTATACTGTCCGCCGAAGTCAATTACTATGACTTTTTCCTGTTCCATTTTGTTTCCTCCGTTTATTTACGGTAGGGTAAAATACCCTACCGTTATTGAAAACATTTATAAGTTAATTTCGGGCGCTTCCTGCACGAGGTCAGCTATAAGAGGTTTTACTTTCTTAAGATAATCATCGACCTGCTGAGGGCAGCTTCCGATATAGAGCTCCGGTTTGAGAACTTCCTTCATCTCCTCTTCTGTCATCATAAATTCTTTATGCTGAGAAAGATATTTAAGAAGATCACATCCGAGTCCCTGTTTCATTTCAGCTGTTGCTTTCATTGAACATGTACGGATAAGTTCATGAAGTTCCTGTCTGTTTCCGCCGCGTTTTACGGCCTCCATCATCAGGTTTTCCGTCGCGATAAACGGAAGATATTCCATAACTGTTTTTTCAACGATCTTCTCATTTACAACTATTCCTGATGTTACATTCTGCGCAAGCCTTAAAATAGCATCGGCGCAGAGGAAACCTTCAGGCATTGAAATTCTTCTGTTGGCTGAATCGTCAAGTGTTCTTTCAAGCCACTGAACAGAAGCCGTCATAGGCGCGTTAGCTGCATCAGCCATAAGGTAGCGTGAAAGAGAACAGATTCTCTCGGAACGCATCGGATTTCTCTTATAAGCCATAGCCGATGAACCGATCTGATTTTTCTCAAAAGGCTCTTCGAGCTGTCTGTCATGCTGAAGGAGACGTATATCGTTTGCCATTCTGTATGCGCTCTGCGCTATAGATGAAAGGCAGTTAAGGATTCTTGAATCAAGTTTTCTCGGATATGTCTGACCTGCAACATCAAAAATCTCAGTGAAATCAAATTCAGCGCAGATTTTTCTGTTCATCTCAAGGATCTTTTCTCTGTCTCCTTCAAAAAGATCCATAAAGCTTGCCTCTGTACCCGTCGTACCGCGGCATCCCAGCATTTTCATAGAGCCTATGACAAAATCAAGCTCTTCAAGATCTGACATGAAATCCTGCATCCAAAGAGCAGCTCTCTTACCTACTGTAACAAGCTGCGCCGGCTGATAATGCGTATATCCGAGTGTAGGAAGTGATTTATATTTCTCAGCAAAATCAGCAAGATTTGCGATCACTCCCAAAAGTTCGTTTCTGAGATATTTAAGGCCGTCTCTGTAAAGAATAACATCGGCATTGTCTGTAACGTAGCAGCTTGTGGCTCCGAGATGTATTATTCCGGCAGCTGAAGGAGCAACTTTTCCGTAAGCATATACATGAGCCATAACGTCATGACGAACTTCTTTTTCTCTTGCTGCTGCAACTTCAAAATCTATATCTGTAACATGTGCTTCAAGCTCTTCTACCTGTTCTTTAGTAACAGGAAGCCCGAGCTCATGTTCTGCTCTTGCAAGAGCGATCCAGAGTCTTCTCCATGTTTCAATTCTTTTCTGAGCCGAAAAGAGTTCAAGCATATAA
>CASDUB010000037.1 GCA_949283905.1 uncultured Lachnospiraceae bacterium
AAGACTACTGCAGTAAGGATAATACCTGTTATCGGTAAAAAAGTTGGAGACAGCGTTGAATTCGGCGGACTTTTAGGTTATGCTCCGATAATGCCTGTCAATACATATTCATGCGAAGCGATGATAAACAGAGGCGGAAGAATACCGGCTCCGATTCACAGTTTTAAGAACTGATTTTTTATTCCGTAATCAATAGATTAAAATAAAGAAGCATATTTCCTAAAGGGAACATCCGCAGCGTATCGGTTCCCGGTGGAAATATGCTTCTTTTTTTTGTTTATAATATTTTGATTTTTTTGACGCTTAGAGTATTACAATTTCGTGTGAAAATTCATGTACATACGGCAGATCTGTTACATGCGACAATACGCTGTAATACAGATTTGAAGAAAAAACTTCGCTTGAGTAAGCCACGCGACATTGAACCGAGGGCTTAACTGCCGGGGTAATATCAGATGATTTCTTGATAAGCCCCATAACAGAAGAATTCTTCATGAAACCTAACACTCGCACGTATTCGGAGCTGAAGGCTTTTTGCCTGTCTTCATTTTTTATATCAAATAATATATGCGCCAGGGCGCGGCTTATATGTGAATATGTCTGATTTTTTGTTTTTAAAAGCAGGGCAAACTGAGTATATGACTTAAACAGATGCTCGTTTGTTTTAATCCTGCGAGCGAGATCTTCGTTTATATCGAGGTATCTGCACAGTGTTTCCGGTGTCTCACACAGAAGTTTATATCTTAAGATCAGTGAAAAATCATCAGGGAAAAGCGCTCTTTTAAGCAATTTTGAAATATCAAAATACTGTGGAATATTATCAGGTATATATTTCTTAAAGTTCTCAACAAAATTCTTATACGAAGGATCTGAACTGTCGGTATGAGAGCGTATCAGCGAAATATTTTCGCGCAGAGTGTTTCTTATAGCCGATGCAGAAGGAAACTGCTTATTTATATCGTTTTCGTTATATCCGCATCCTATCCTTGTAATAGTACGGGGTATTATATTGCTCCCAAGTTTTTTTAACGCGAGACAGTATTCAATACCGAGGATGTTATTCGGTGAAGATAAAAAACTGACGATATCATCAGTTACGAATTTATCTCTGTTCAATAACGACGCCAAAGCAGCGCTCCGCGCTTTTGGAAAAGAAGAGCCGTTTTTCAGCTCTTTTTTTAATATATCAGAAAACTCTTCGGGTTCTTTTATTAAAATATCTGATACTTCATCAAAAAGATCCTCAGAACCGTGTTCGCTTCCGAACCATAATTCATCGACAACGTTTAAACTGTTTATTATTGAAACAGCACCGTAGGCAAAATCAGGAGCGCTGCCTGCAGAAATTGCGTCGGGAAGTTCCAATATAAGATCGGCGCCGTTTAAAAGAGCGAAGCGAGCTCTCGTAAATTTGTCAAAGACCGCCGGCTCTCCTCGCTGGACGATATTTCCGCTCATCATAGCGATAACATTGTCGGCGTTTGAAAGACGTCTTACTTTCCTGAGAAAATATTCATGTCCTCTGTGAAAAGGATTGAATTCCGTTATAACGGCAACTGTTTTCATGTGATCCTCCATCTGATGCGTTAATTATCAAACAGCACTCCCGGCATATTGATTTTTTATAGTATATCATTCATAAAACATATGGTAAATAGAAGATTTTTTTGTCATTTTTTTGTCATTTTTTTGATTTTCTGATTGTTAATTTTTGATATAAAGATTATAATGAACTTATGCTCAGCATATAAAAAAATGATAAATTATCAACAGGTATATCTTGAAAAGATATATCGAAAGGAGAACAAAATGTACGGTTTTACTGACATGATCAACAAACTTAAAGCAAGTCCAAAAACAATCGTTTTTACAGAAGGAACGGACGCGCGAATCATTGAAGCATCTTCAAGACTTCTTGCAGGTAAATTCCTCAAACCTATTCTTATCGGAAATCCGGATGAGGTTTTTGAGGCGGCTGAAGAAGCAGGATACAATATCAATGGCGCGACGATAATCGATCCTGAAAATTACGATTGTTTCGATGAAATGGTTGAGATGTTCTGCGAACTCAGAAAGAGCAAAGGAATGACTCCTGAAAAGGCTATTCCGATGCTTAAAAGCGGAAACTATTTCGGTACAATGCTTGTAAAGATGGGAGTGGCAGACGCTCTTTTAGGAGGCGCAACATATTCGACGGCTGATACTGTTCGTCCGGCGCTTCAGATCATAAAGACAAAACCAAATAATTCAATCGTATCTTCATGCTTCATTCTTGTACGTGAAGCGGCTACAGGCGACAATGAAGTTTTGGCAATGGGCGACTGCGCTATCAATATTAAGCCGAATGAAGACGAGCTTGTTGAGATTGCATATGAAACTTCAGAGTGCGCCAAAGTATTCGGAGTAGATCCGAAGGTTGCATTCTTAAGCTATTCAACGCTTGGTTCAGGAAAAGGCGAAGATGTAGACAAGATGCGCAATGCTACAGCAAAGACAAAAGCAGCTCATCCTGATATGAAGATCGAAGGAGAGCTTCAGTTCGATGCGGCTGTTTCTCCGAGAGTAGCAAAGACAAAATGTCCGGATTCAGAAGTTGCGGGACATGCAAATACATTTATTTTCCCTGACATCAATGCAGGAAACATCGGATATAAGATTGCTCAGAGACTCGGAAACTTTGAAGCGTACGGACCTATCCTTCTTGGACTTAATGCTCCTATTAACGACCTTTCAAGAGGCTGCAATGCTCTTGAGGTATATTCAATGGCTATCATTACAGCATCACTTGCGTGAAAGGGGTAAACAGAGATGAAAGTATTAGTTATTAACTGCGGAAGTTCTTCACTTAAATATCAGCTTATCGATTCGGATACAGAAAAAGTTCTGGCAAAAGGACTTTGCGA
>CASDUB010000038.1 GCA_949283905.1 uncultured Lachnospiraceae bacterium
AGCATTCGTTTTGTGTCCATTTGTCCCTTGGCTCACACTATATATCCGATTGCCTGCCAGTAAAGAACAGCTATAAACAGCCATATAAATCCTAAAATAGCCTTTACGCCGAAGCCTTTAACAAAGTCTTTCATGCTCATCGCGTCAAATCCGAACAATACAAGGCTGTTCGTTGTCTCGTGAGGCAGAAGAAGGTTTCCTACGCCTGTAAGGATCGCTGCAAATAACGGGAATATATTTGTAAACGAAGGCATTGCCATCGTAACCATCGTAAGAGGCACGAGCAGTGTCGAGAATACCGCCATCGGCGTCATTACGAAATTCAGCAGGAAACATACAAGGGCGATAAGGAACAGATAAATAAACGGATTTCCGCCGTTAAGTATAGGAACAAGGACGTCCGCTAAAAGCTGTCCTACGCCAAGTTCTGTTGCCACTTCACCGATTGCAAGACATGCGACTATAAAAATAGGAAAACTGAAATTTACATTCTTAATATCGTTTTTATCTCCGAGTTTGATTCCCGGGAAGAAAAGAAGACATGCCGCGAATACAAAACCGTAGATCATCTTCTGATGATGAAGGGTGTTTGTAAGAAGGAATATAAACATGCCGGCAAGGATAATCGAAAGCTTGATCTCATCCCTGCTCATCTTGCCGAGTTTTTCAAGTTCGCCTTTAAAATACTGTTTCGGGTTTTCGCCAAAACCTTCCTTAGGTTTGAACATAAGGATTGTAACAATAAGAATGATAATGTAATAAGGAACAAAGATCAAACCGCCGACAAACCATTCTCCGTATCCGCCGGGTGTTACAAGTTCGCTTGCGCTGGCTGCCGTTCCGTATAAGAAACTTCCTACAGACGGGCTGAATATGAACAGTCCGGCTTCCATGATTCCGTGGAAAGCACAGAGCATGATACCTGCCGCGGCTTTTTTATTCTTAAGATTAAGAGACACAACTACGCCGAACGATATCGCAATAAGCGCCGAGCATGGGCTGTCGCCGAGGAACGAAAGCAGAAAACCTGCTATATAAAATCCTACACAAACGCCCACGTAAGATCCGCCTGTCAATACCATGATATGAAATGCTATTCGCCTCAGCAGCGGCGTCTTATTTACTACCGCTATAATAATGAATATTGAAAGAATTATCCATGGAGCGTCTTTTGCCCAACCTCTCATGATAACGCTCAGATCCATAAATGTGAGATATCCGAACATCATCAACAGCGACGGAATAAGCGGCGAATCGAACAATCCGAGGGCTATCATTCCGATACCTCCGATCGTAATACATATAAACGCTTTGATAGTTCCCGTAAACGCTTCATTTGTTGGCAGCAAAGCCAATATCACAACTATTACGATAAGGGCCAGCCATTTGATCGTCATTGAATTAATTTTCTTCGTGCTTGTCATATTGATTCCTCCTCATCATTTTAATTTACACATGTAACGATACTGATGTTATATTTTCGATCCCCCTTTCTTTTCGATCCCTTCTCGTCCGAATCGATCATTTATATCAGGAACAGTTCAGGGTATCATTGCCGCATTATAGCCTGTCCACGTCGCTTCTCTTAAATTTGAAGCGCGTAGACAGTCGCCTGCAGGTATGACATCAAATGCCGTTCCTCTGAAACTGTCCGCCAATTTCTTTCTCGCTCTCATTCCCGACGCGATGATCACCTTTTCACATTCTACAGATAATCTGCTTCCATTTTTTTGTGCCTCAACGCATTTCTCATTAATGCCCGTGCATAATGCATCGGTAATGATCTCGATATTCGGATCTTTTTCCATCATGTCTATTGTATGTATCCGTTCAGTAAAATATCCGTCAGGCGCAAGTTCGCTCTTCATTTCCAAAACAGTAACACTGCATCCTCTGTCCGACAGATACAGCGCCGTTTCGCATCCGACGAGTCCGCCGCCGATGATGACCGCTTTTCCTTTAAAATCAAACGAATCGCTGTATACATCAAGAGCACTGATTACGTTTGCTCCCATCACTCCGTCTATTTTCGGAATAAACGGATCTGCTCCCACAGCTGTGATAACACGGTCAGCATGGAGGGAATTTACAAATTCAGGAGTTGCTTCTGTTCCAAGAATAATTTTTACGCCTGAGCGTTCTGTCATTCTTATCAGCCAGTCCCGATATTTTTTCATATCTTTTTTAAACCAGACATAATCGGCGTAAAACAGCTGGCCTCCGAGTTTTTCTTTTTTTTCTATCAGAGTTACGCGATGACCTCTTTTTGCTGCCTGTATCGCGGCCTGCATACCGGCGGGACCTCCGCCTACCACGACTATATTCTTAACGCTTTCGGCTCCCGGATAACTATTGAGTATCTCGAGACGGCCGTATTCCGGATTTACAGTACATCCGTTATGTTTTGTCGATGTCTCAAAATTCTGGAGTACATCTTTCTTAGTTCCGGTTCTTCCTCCGGCAACATCAAGACAGCGCAGACATTTTACACAAGGTCTTATCTCATCTTCTTTTCCGCGCCTTGTCTTTTCTATCCACTCGGGTTCTGCTATAAAAGCCCGGGCAGCGCACAGATAATCCGCTTTTTGCTCTTCAAGTATCTTTTCGCCAAGCGCCGGATCAGTAATCGCTCCGACAACTCCTATGGGGATATTTTTTACAACTTTTTTTACCTCAGCCGCCATGGATGCATTATGTCCGTGTTCGATAAAATGAGTCGGATGCATCACTGCTCTTGTAATTGCGTTTATCCTCGTTCCGCACGAAATATGTATCATATCCGCATTTTCTGAAAAGATATCTGCCATTTCGATGCATTCCGGAAGTTCGATTCCTCCCGGCGTCAGTTCCGAACCGCTGAGTCTGATCTCAATCAATATGTCGGGAACCTCTTTTCTTATCCTCTCGAGTACCATTTTAGGGAATCTGCATCTGTTAACGACGCTTCCTCCGAACTTATCATCTCTGTGATTTATCAGATTGGAAAGAAATCCTCCCATAAGCCATCCGTGAGCATAGTGAAGAAGCACTGTGTCAAAACCGGCTCTTTTCGCCATTCGTGCAGCGTTCACATAGCTGCGGGCAACACGTTCCATATCCTCCTCATTCATCTTACGCACATGTATACCGTTCGGCATGTCTATCTCGGAAGCCGCCATAGGCATTTCGCCGCCGCAGTATTGAGGAAGTGAAAAATGTCCGTTGTGGTTCAGTTCAATAGAGGCCAGAGCGCCAT
>CASDUB010000039.1 GCA_949283905.1 uncultured Lachnospiraceae bacterium
ATCTATTTTCTCTAAGATAAATGTTTAAAGGTGGAAGAAATGGATAAAACGGTAAACTTTCTGATGGAAATGTCAGAGCGGCAGATACAGTCAAGAGAATTTTTCAATACATTTCTTCTTGATTCGATCGAACGGAATTTTGGATTTTCAAATACGGTTATCTTTGTATTTGACCTGAATAATCATGCCTTGTCCCGTATCGATAAAAACGGTATAACAAAAGAAAATCCGTATGATCTGAACGACGACCCTGTCGGTGAAAAGATATACAATGACGCTGTTAATGACGGGTTGACGTATTTTAACACGACGCCGAGGATATATAAATTCACCGAAATCATAAAGAAAGATTATGATCAGTCGGAAACCGTCCGTTTTCTTGAAAAAAATTTTCATATGCATTACGGCATGACAATGGCCATGGGTATGAAAGCATATCTTCGCATCTGCATTATGAAAACCGCGGCGGAAGGTGATTTTGACGAAGAGGATTTAAGAAGGATCGAAAAGCTGTATATTTATATCACGTCGAGTTACCGCAATTTTAAAAAATACGAGCATCAGAGGATAATTTCGCAGATCAAAGACAGGATAATAGAATCGGGCGATACGGCGTATCTTATCACGGATGATTTCATGAATATACTCGATCATAACAGGCAGGTGATCGAATATCTGAAGGATATAATCGGAAACAGAGCGCTGCTGCAGATGCAGCAAAAAGGTTCATTTCAATGGGCGCTCTATTTTTTGAACAGCATAATTACGACAGGCGTTCACAATGACGGCGTCAGCAATATTAAAGATTACAAGATCACAGTTCATACATTTGAGCAGAAGTATATGCACGGCATCGTCGACAGATACCACTGGATCACGATCAGAAAGATTTCCAAAGACGCCGAAGCAAAGAAAAAAATACAGGAATATATGCTGACAGCAAGAGAGATGAAGGTTGCGCAGCTGCTTTGCGAAGGAAAAACTTACAATGACATAGCCGATGAAATGATGATAAGCTATCATACCGTGAAAAATCACGTTTCCAACATATTTAAAAAATGCGGAATCGCCAGCAGATATGAGCTGAGCGTTTTAATGGAATGAAAGAACGGATGCTGCTGATATTTTGTATATCAGCAGTATTTTTATGTCTAAAATGAAATATAGGGAATGTTTCCTAGTGAAAAATAGTAGTATGTCCCGATATGAGCGGAATTTTATTTCGGATACAATATATTGAAGAGAAGAGGAGATAACAGTGGAACATAAAGCGATTCAGTTTAATATTCAGAGATTCACGATTCATGACGGACCCGGGATCCGTACGGAGATCTTTTTAAAGGGATGCCCCCTTAAGTGCCAATGGTGCAGCAACCCGGAAGGGCAGAATGCTTTTATTGAACCCGGGGTATATCGTTCAAAATGCATCGGCGTATCAAGGTGCAGTGACTGTAAGGATGCATGTCCGGCTGATGCGATCAGTTTTTATCGGAATAAAATATCTGTGATTAATCGGCTTAAATGCAGCAGCTGTATGGCATGTATGGATGAGTGCTGCAGTGAAGCAATCAAATCCTGGGGCAGCAGGATCACAGTACCTGAGACGATGGAGATCATAAAAAGGGATAGAGGCTTTTATGAGAAATCGGGAGGCGGTGTAACTGTTTCCGGAGGAGATCCGCTTGTCTGGGCCGGCTTTGTACAGGAACTTTTTAAGGAATGCCGCAAAGAAGGAATTCATACATGTCTGGAATCGACTTTTCATTTTGAAAGATCGGTTATAGAAAAAGTTCTGCCGTACACGGATCTGATAATTTCGGATATAAAGCACATGAACACTATAATTCATGAAAAATATACGGGAGTCGGTAATGAGCTGATCCTTGAAAATCTGCGATGGCTTTCGGAAGGATCTGTTCCTGTCATCTTAAGGATACCTGTTATCCCCGGTATAAACGATGACATGAAAAATATGAAGGCTTCGGCCGATTTTATAATAAATGAAATGCACGGAAATGTACGGACGCTACAGCTGCTTCAGTTTATGCGGCTGGGAGAAGAAAAATACAGATCGCTGGGCCGTCCGTATGAGATGGGATATATAAAAATGTACAGGAAAAGATTCGCGCGCCAGGTCGAGAAAATAAGAGATTATTTTGTCGGACGCGGAATACATTGTACTGTCGGAACAAAAGAAAAAGGAGAAGAGAAAAATGACAGTAGTTCAGATGCATAAACCCCATGGAGTTGATCCTTTTGACAAGACATATTC
>CASDUB010000040.1 GCA_949283905.1 uncultured Lachnospiraceae bacterium
ATTTGCCTGGGAATTTTATTACTCCGGAATCGAACCGTCCGTATCAACAACATCCGAAAAATCATCATCTTCATACTCATCATTTTTATGAGTGTTTTCAGATTCTTCGACTGTATCAGATTTGTCCGAACCCTCTGAACTTTCCGATTCTTCAGAAATGCCGCCGGCGTTTTCCTGTACGCTCTTTTCATCTTCCGCATCGATTAATTTTGTCGCGGTCATTTCTTCAGGGGCGCGGTTAAGTATATCCATAAACTCATCGCCTGTGATCGTCTCTTTTTCATAGAGATATTTTGCGATCTCATGAAGCTTGATCATATTTTCGGAAATGAGCTGTTTTGCTTTCTCATACTGCGCTTTGACAATAGCCACAACCATTTCGTCGATCTTGCCTGATGTGTTTTCGGAACATGCCAGCGACGTATCTCCCCCGAGATATTTGTTAGAGAGAGTTTCAAGCGCCACCATACCGAACTCATCGGTCATACCGAAACGTGTAACCATAGCACGGACAAGTTTTGTAGCCTGCTCGATATCGTTTGAAGCTCCTGTCGTAATAGAGTTAAATACAAGTTCTTCTGCTACACGGCCGCCGGTATATGTTGCGACTCTGTTTTCAAGCTCCTCTTTCGACATAAGATTGTGATCGTCCTCGTCAACCTGCATCGTATATCCAAGGGCTCCCGATGTACGAGGAATAATGGTGATCTTCGTAACCGGAGCGGAATGAGTCTGAAGTGCAGCCACAAGAGCATGTCCGACCTCATGATATGCAACAACAAGTTTTTCTTTGTCCGTAAGAATCTTGTTTTTCTTCTGATATCCGGCTATAACAACTTCAACGCTTTCCTCAATATCGCTCTGCACAACGAACTTACGTCCGTCTCGAACAGCTCTAAGGGCAGCTTCGTTAATCATATTTGCAAGTTCGGCGCCGCTTGCTCCCGGAGCCATTCTTGCTATCGCGGCAAAATCAACATTGTCGCTTATCTTGATATTTTTAGCATGAAGCCTAAGTATCTCTTCTCGTCCTTTCAGATCAGGAAGTTCCACAGGGATTCGTCTGTCGAATCGTCCCGGTCTTAAAAGCGCCGGATCAAGGGAATCCGGTCTGTTTGTTGCCGCAAGGATTATTACTCCCTTTCGTCCGTCGAAACCGTCCATTTCAGAAAGAAGCTGATTTAACGTCTGCTCTCTTTCATCGTTTCCGGAAAATCCGCTTCCGTCTCGCTTTTTACCGACTGTATCAATCTCATCTATAAATACGATACACGGTGCTTTTGCGTCAGCCTGCTTAAAGAGGTCACGTACTTTTGCAGCACCCATACCTACAAACATCTCAACAAACTCTGAACCCGATATTGAGAAGAAAGGTACGCTTGCTTCTCCGGCAACTGCCTTTGCAAGAAGTGTTTTACCTGTTCCCGGAGGTCCTACAAGAAGAGCTCCTTTCGGCATTCTCGCTCCGATATCCTGATATTTCTGCGGATTATGCAAAAAGTCAACTATTTCCGTAAGTATTTCTTTTGCCTCGTCTTCGCCTGCGACGTCTTTAAATTTAACGCCTGTCTCAGACTGTGAATATATCTTTGCTCCGCTCTTGCCAAAGCTCATGGTGCCGCCCATGCCGCCTCCGCCCATTTTTCCTGCGAGAGACCTCATGAGAAGTCTTCCCAGGAGTATCAATATTAAGAACGGAAGGATCCATCCTAAAAGAATGCTTACAAAAATATTGTCCTGAGGGATTATCTCCGATTCAAAATCATCAAGACCTGCCGCTAAAAGCCTGTCTGTGAGCTGATAATCATTCATCAGTCCCGTTTTGTAATATTTTTCTTCCGTGGATCTGTCGCCAAAAGTGATGACTCCTGTCTCCTGGTTGATATTAACTTCCTTTACCTGTCCGTTATTCAGCATCTCTATAAAGGTGCCGTAACCGACCTCTTCGACTTTAACCGAACCCATGTCCGGGAATAAAAGGAAGTTGATCAGAAATATCGCTGCCAGCGCAACGATAAAATACATTATAAACGGTCTTTTGCCGTTCGGCTGCTTATCTGGTTTGTTGTTCATTAAAAGCTCCTCAATTTATCTGTTTCTTCTTCACCGGTATTTTCAATATCTTTAATAACAATAAAGTAACTTCCTACACCTGCTTTTACTTCTACTCTGTCTCCTACTTTATGTCCCATAAGCGCCGCTCCCACGGGGGATTCCGGTGAAATGCGGCCGTCAAGGGAGTTGCCTCTTACTGATGTTACTATTTTGTATACCTCTGTCTCATCATCGTCCTCAAAAAGCACCGTTACTTTTTTGTTGATTCCGACCTCATCTGCAGCAGAATCATCTTCGATGATATTTGCTGTTTTTATCATGTTTTCAAGGTATCTGATCCTGCTTTCATTTTGATTTTTAGCTTTCTTCGCCGCATAATATTCAAAATTTTCACTAAGATCCCCCTGTGCTCTTGCTTCTTTTACGGCTTCAATAAGCTGTTTTCTTTCGACAAGCTTTCTGTGGTCGATTTCCTCCTGCATCTTGTCGATATCACTTTGTGTCAAATTATCATGCATTTTCTTAACCTCTATAGTAATAAGAAATAATACTCTTTTTATCAAAAATTACAAATAAAAAAAGAATAAATTTTCTAAACAGTATTTTTATGCAGTTCATAATAAAAAATATACTGCTGTATCACTCCGGCGAATCCTTTGTATCTTCCAAAAGGAAAGCCCTCTTTATAATGCTCCTCAAGTACCTGTCTGATATGAGTATCTATCGGAAATGCGTCTATTTTGTGAAGCGCAAAAAGGCAGATACAATCTGCGACTTTTTTGCCGACGCCGTAAAGCTTCAAAAGCTGTTCTTTAGCTTCTTCGTAACTCAGGCCGTAAAGTCCGTCCAATACAAACTCGCCGTTTGCAACTGCTTTGGCCGTCCTGACAACATATTTGCTCCTGTATCCGAGATTGCATTCCATCAGTGCATCTTCCGCAAGATCAGCCAGCGCCTCAGCTTTAGGAAAAGCATAATACTTTGTTCCGTCCGAAGCTGTTTTTTCTTCTCCGTATCTTTCAGATATATTTGATATGCACCTGCGTATTCTCGTAATATTATTCTGCTGCGAGATAAGAAAAGATACTATCATTTCCCAGAGTTCCTGATTCAGTATCCTGATTCCGCTTCCTAATCGTACTGCAGCGGAAAGATACTCGTCTTTTGCATCGACGGAATCCATATATTTCCGGTAATCGGTATCGAGATCAAAATAATGTTTCCAGTACTCTTCAAACTCTTCGTCAGAACAGTCAAAATACACATATCCGCCGTCTTCCCACACGCATATATATTTGTCAGACGCAATGATCTCATATTTTCCGTCGTCTCTTTTTGACATTCTGAAACACTGTCCCGATTCCGCTATCTGTTCTATATCAAAGTTTTCTTTTAATATTTTCATTGTCAGCCTTCAGGAAAGTTTTTCTTTAAATAAATAATTACGCCCGCAAATATAAGAACGATCAGAACTATTGACACGATGTTCCAGATTTTATTTGTCGGAGCTAAGAATATCATCATTATCTCATCGATCATGAGAAGAAGACAAAACACTCCGAATACTCTCTGATATTTTCTGTCCTCTTCAGGCGTTCTTTTCTTTCTCTTAGGCGCGTTCTTTCCCTGAAACGCATCTATAACGCCGTTTCCTTTTCCCATGAAAAATACTACCGAAAGTACTCCCAATGCTACCGCAAGAAAAATACTGAATTCAATACTAAACATTTTTTATCTCCTGTGTATAAATTTATTTTAATTTGTGTTTTTTAACATAAGCAGCGCATCTTCCGTCGGATCATGATAATAAGCTTTTCTTACGCCGATCTGCTCAAAACCGATCTTTTCATAAAGAGATATTGCTGCGATATTGCTCTTTCTGACTTCTAAAAATATTTTCTTAACGCCGAGTTTTACTGCTTCTTCGACAGCCTTTTCAACCAGCGCGTTTCCGATTCCGCGTCTTCTCGCGTTTTTTGAAACGGAAACATTTGTGATATCCGCTTCATCTGCCGCCGAAATAAGACCTATGTACCCGACGATATTTTCTTTATCACACGCCACGAGAAAAACCGTTCTTTCACGTTTTACGTATGTTGCAAAATCCTTTTCGCTCCATGGCGATGAAAAATTCTCTTTTTCAATTTCAGCTGCGGCTTTCACGTCTTCCGTCTTCATGTACCTGATATCAGCCATTATTCTTTTCCAGCCTTTCTCTTTCAGCCTGAGAAAGTCTGAGATATTCAGGTCTGTGCATATCAGGATCAGTCATCTCGCCTCTTTTCGCGTACTCCTGCGCAAGCATTCCGAGGGCGGCCGCTCTCTGATATCCTGCATATGCCGGTGCGAACAAAACAGGAACCTTTATATTCTTTTCAATGGTTTCACTGTGAACTTCTACGCCGTCACCCAAAAATATAACGCTTCGTTCCGTCTCATTAATATTGTTTATTACTTCTTCAATTGCCATCGGCGAATCGTCAGTCATACGTCTGAAACCGTCTGAGCCGTTTTCAAACATCGCCGTATATACCTGCCCTCTTCTCGCATCCATGATAGGACATATGATGCTTTCGGTTCCGAATATCTGAAACGCCATAGCTTCAAGGGATGAAATTTCTATAATAGGTTTTTCCAGCGCAAGGGCGATACCTTTTGCTGTAGCCGACCCGATCCTGAGTCCTGTAAATGAACCCGGTCCTTTTGAGATTGCGACAGCGTCCAGCGTACTGAGATCAAGATCAAGTATCTTTTTTAATTCATCTATCATAGGCAGTAAAGTCTGCGAATGCGTTTTTTTATTGTTTACATTATATTCGGCGATAACTTTTCGTTCATCGACAACAGCCGCCGAAGCAACCAATCCTGAACTGTCTATAGCTAAAATTTTCATACTGCCGTCTCTCCGTCAATACCCTGTATTTCAATCTTTCTGTAATCAAAACCTTTTCCGTTATCCTTATTAATGGATATCCTGATCATATCTTTAGGAAGCAGTTCTTCTATAAGCGCCGCCCATTCTATGATGCATACCCCGCTGCCGTACAGATAATCTTCGAATCCGATCTCAAACATCTCGTCGGGATCCGAAACTCTGTAGGCGTCAAAATGATACAGCGGCATTTTACCGTCCGTATATTCCTGAACTATCGTAAACGTCGGACTTGTTACCGGCTCTTTAATACCTAATCCTTCGGCAAAACCTTTCGTAAATACCGTTTTCCCGACTCCGAGATCACCGTCAAGGGTTATAATCTGTCCGGGGCTTATTCTTTCGGCAAGTTTTTTCCCTGCCTCAAATGTCTCCTCCGGACTGTTTGTTTCTATCGTCAAGGCATACTCCTCCACTTTTTTCATTACCGCGTAAAGCATAACACATTTAATATAATGTAGCAAGAACTTGCGCCCTTCTGATTTTTTGTTTATACTATTCAAAGATTTTTATCGAATAATTTTATGGAAAGAGGTAGACAATATGACAAATCCTGTTGTTACTATCATGATGAATAATGGCGATATCATCAAAGCTGAACTTTATCCTGAAATCGCTCCGAATACAGTTAATAATTTCATAAGCCTTTGCAAAAAAGGATTTTATGACGGACTTATCTTCCATAGGATAATCTACGGTTTCATGCTCCAGGGCGGAGATCCTTACGGAACAGGCATGGGCGGCCCGGGATATATGATAAAAGGCGAATTTTCCGGAAACGGATTTGAAAACAACTTAAGCCATGAAGCAGGCGTTCTTTCAATGGCCCGTTCCATGAATCCTAATTCAGCCGGAAGCCAGTTCTTTATCATGCACAAGCCTGCAAGCTATCTTGACGGACAGTATGCCGCTTTCGGCAAGGTTATCGAGGGAATGGATATTGTAAACAAATTTGCCGCCGTTGAAACAGACGCTTCAGACAGACCTCTTGATCCTGTTGTAATGGCTTCTGTCAAGGTTGATACATTCGGCGTTGACTATCCCGAACCCGAAAAGATAAACGAATATTAAATCAAAATTATTAACGTTCTGTTTTAAAAAGACTGCGCATCGATAAAATGCGCAGTCTTTAATTTGTACAAATATATTATTGCTGAGGAGCTTCCTGTCCTTCACCGCCGGTCTCTTCTCCTGTTTCACCACCGGTTTCACCTCCTGTTTCGCCGCCGGTTTCTCCTCCTGTTTCTCCTCCTGTTTC
>CASDUB010000041.1 GCA_949283905.1 uncultured Lachnospiraceae bacterium
CTCTCGAGATTTCGGCAAGATATCCGAGATTTCCCATATTCATTCCGACGAGAGGTATCTGCCTTGAAAGCGTGTCCCGCGATACCTGCAGCAATGTTCCGTCGCCCCCAAGCACAATAAGTCCTTCTACATCCTCCGGTATTTCTTTCGGATTGATATACTTGTATTCATGACTGTCACTGTCAAACATACACGAAGTATAGCCGCATTTTTTCCCTTTAGTTTTCAGATAATCGGCCACCCGATATGTCATCTTAAACTCAGGGTCTTTAGATATATTTGTGATTATATAAAAATTATCCATTACTTCTTATCCAAGACGTCATGAGATGCTTTTACGGTATCGGAAATTTTTCTTTCCCATTCCGCACGCATCATGTCGTCTGTTCCTAAAAACTTTTCTTCTCTTTTGATCAAATGTATAAGATATTCGATATTTCCCTCGGGCCCTTTTACAGGCGAAAAATCGAGATCGTCAGGTTCAAATCCGAGTTCTGACGCAAATTCGAATACTTTTTTGATAACGTCTATGTGAACGTCCGGATCTCTTACAACGCCCTTTTTGCCGACTTTTTCGCGCCCCGCTTCAAACTGCGGCTTGATAAGAGCAACTACTTCACCTGTATCATTTAACAGTTCGTATACCTTAGGAAGCACAAGGGTAAGGGAGATAAACGAAACGTCTATAGAAATGAAATCCGGTCTTTCCTGTATCGATTCTGCTTCAAGATATCTGATGTTTGTCTTTTCCATACATACGACCCTTGGATCATTTCTGAGCTTCCAGTCAAGCTGTCCGTATCCGACATCCACCGAGTATACCTTTACGGCTCCGTTTTGCAGCATACAGTCGGTAAATCCTCCTGTGGAGCTGCCGACGTCCATACATACGCATCCGTCAAGCTTAAGATCAAAAACCTTCATGGCTTTTTCAAGCTTTAGTCCGCCTCTTGATACATAAGGCATCGGTTTTCCCTTCAACGTAATCTTCACCGTATCCGGAAAAGTCGATCCGGGCTTATCTTCTCTCTGACCATCCACAAGAACAAGTCCTGCCATTATCATGGTTTTCGCTTTTTCTCTTGACTGGGCTAATCCGTTATTTACAACTAAAATATCTAATCTCTGTTTCATTATCTGCTCATCAGCTCCCGTATCTTTTCGGCAACAGAATCTTCGTCAAGACCGTTAAGCTCTCTCTGTCTGCTTATCGACGCATGCGACACAAAATGGTCTTCAACCGCGCCTATATATACATTTGTATCAATATTTTTTCTGTTCAGCAGTTCCAGAACATTCATTCCGAATCCGCCGTTTTTGACATTTTCTTCAAGCGTGACGATAAGTTTATTTTCCTTTGCCAGAGTGCATACAGTCTCTTCGTCAAAGGGTTTGACAAATCTCATATTTACGACAGTGGGTTCGATACCAGCTTTCCGAAGCATCTCGGAAGCTTTTACGGCAACTTCAGTCATAGCCCCTACCGCAAGGATCGCAACTTCTTTACCGTTTTTAATAATCTCGGCCTTTCCGGTTATGATCTCGCTGCTGATATCGTCAAGACTGTTTGACGCTTTTCCTTTCGGATATCTTATTGCGACCGGTCCTTTAAGCTCCTGAGCAAACTTAAGCATCTGCGCAAGCTCAATTCCGTTTTTAGGCGCCATAACAGTCATGCCCGGCATCATATTAAGATATGAAAGATCGAAGAGTCCCTGATGGGATTTTCCGTCCTCTCCCACGAAACCGGCTCTGTCAATGGCGAAGATAACATGCGCGTTCTGCATGCATGCGTCCATCATAACCTGATCAAAACTTCTCTGCAGAAAAGAGGAATATATAGCCGCCACCGGAAGCATTCCTCCCAGGGCAAGCGCTGTAGAAAATGAAACCGCGTGTTCCTCTGCGATTCCTACATCGAAAAACCTCTTGGGATATGATTCGGCAAATTCACTGAGGCCCGTTCCTTCTTTCATGGCTGCCGTGACGGCGACTATCTTTTTATTTTCTTTTGCCATTTCCATTACTGTTTCCGAAAATACATCAGAGTAAGTTTTAGCGCTCTCGCTCTTTGCTTCACCGGTATTTAAGTCAAATGCCGAAGTACCGTGAAACTTGGAAGGATCGTTTATCGCCGGCGCATAGCCCTTGCCCTTATGGGTAAGCACATGTACTATGACCGGACCCTGTACTTTTTTCGCGGTTCTTAGGGTTTTGATCATATGTCTGATGTTATGTCCGTCAACAGGTCCGAGATACGTGATTCCCATATTTTCAAAAAGCATTCCCGGAATAAAAAGCTGTTTTAATCCGCTTTTTGTCTTTCTCAGACGTTCCACAACATGCTCGCCGACTACAGGTATGCTTTTAAGCGCGGAAGTAACCCCTTCCTTAAAATCCCTGTAGTGGGCAGACGTACGTATTTCATTTAAATAATCAGCCATACCGCCGATACTCTTAGAAATGGACATCGCGTTATCATTAAGTACGATAACAAAGTTTTTATCTATAAGAGAAGCGTTATTAAGCGCTTCATATGCCATTCCGCCTGTAAGAGCTCCGTCTCCTATAACTGCGACGACATCATAGTCAGCGCCTGTTAATTCCCTGGCTTTAACATATCCGAGTCCGGCGGAAATAGAAGTCGAACTGTGGCCCGTATCATACGAATCACATTCACTTTCGCTTCTTCGCGGGAAACCGCTTATACCGCCTTCTTTTCTGAGATTTTGAAATTCATCGATCCTGCCTGTCAGAATCTTATGCGTATACGCCTGATGCCCGACGTCCCATATTATTTTGTCTTTAGGAAGATCGTATACTCTGTGCAATGCAATTGTCAGCTCTACGGCTCCAAGATTTGAAGCAAGATGTCCTCCTGTATTGCTGATGGTTCTTATCAAAAACCTGCGTATCTCATTGGCAAGACCATACAATCTTTCTTCCGAAATATCTTTTATATCGTTTGGTTCTTTAATCTGTTCCAGCAAAATAACACCTTAATTTTTTCTTAATGCTAAATACGAAATCATTTCTTTCAAAAATTCAGTATTGCCCGGAAGTTCATCGGTAAGAGCAACCGCTTCTTTTGTAAAGTCGATCACTCTTTTGGAAGCCTCCTCTATTCCGACAATAGCAACATAAGTTTCTTTATTGTTCTTCATATCAGAAAAAACAGATTTGCCGATCGACTGAGGCGTTCCTGTCACATCGAGGATATCATCCTGAATCTGAAACGCAAGGCCGATCCTGTTTCCTATTTTTTCTATAAGTTTAAGCTGTTCGCAGTCTGCGCCGGCAAGGGCAGCTCCTGTCATCATAGCGCCTTCAATAAGCGCCGCCGTTTTCTTTTCGTTTATATATTCAAGTATTTCAAGCTGATCGCCCTTAATACCGGTTTTTTCATGTTCAACATCAACGCTCTGTCCGCCGAGCATTCCGAGATATCCCGATTTCTTTGAAAGAATGCGCGCAGCGTTTAATGCGTTTTCCTTATTTTCCGATTCATTGATGCCGTCAAATAATAGCTCATAAGCATAATTGAGCAGCGCGTCTCCCGCAAGGATTCCCATCGCTTCTCCGAACTGTGCGTGCGTAGTCTTTTTTCCTCTTCTCAACAAATCATTGTCAAGCGCCGGAAGGTCATCATGACAAAGCGATGCCGTATGTATCAGCTCCATTGCAGACTGAATGAATCTGAGTTCCTTCCCTTTTCCTCCGAAAATTTCAAAAAGCTCGCCCATTAATACAGGTCTTACTCTTTTTCCTCCGACAAGAACACTGTAGCGCATTGACTCGACAAGGTTTCCCGGCATACCTTCATCTTTCGGAAGACATTCTTCGATTGCCTGATTTGCTTTTTTTACACGTAATTCAAGTTCTTTATCAAAATTCATATCAATCACCTATTGAAATTCTCTGCATTCGCCGTCTGAATTTATCATGATCATATTTTTTTCTACTGTATCTATCTTTTTGCCGCACTCTTTTACAATGTCGATTCCCTCTTTATAGAGATTGTACATTTCTTCAAGAGTGAGCTCGCCGCTTTCCATTTTGGCAGTGAGTTCTTCCAGCTTTTCAAGTCCCTGTTCCAAAGTCATATCGTCCATACTATTCTCTCCTGATATGCGATTTTTCTTTTATCATCGCCTTTAGACATCCGTCTTTTACATTGATATTTACAATATCTCCCGTATTTACCTGTTCAATTGAAACAAGAGCTTTTTTATCCGGAGTATCTACATACGAAAAACCGCTGCTTAGTCTTTTTAAAGGTGACAAATCGTCTATCTTCTGGCAAAGTCTCTGCAGCGTAAATTTTCTATCCTTAAGTACCGATTCAAAAATATTTTTCATCTTCAGCTGATAAATATTGATCTTCTCTCTGTATTTACCAACAAGTCTGTCGGGTCTGAAGCCTTCTATTCTGTTTAGATACTGCCGGCATTTCATCTTCAAAAGATTAAGATAATTTCTCATGCTCATGTCCAGACGTCTTTCATACGCATCTAATTTTTCAACAGTATCAAAAATATTTTCCGCAGCAAGTTCCGCTGCCGCTGAAGGCGTAGGCGCTCTGAGATCGGCAACATAATCGGCTATTGTTACGTCCGTTTCATGTCCTACTGCAGATATTATCGGCGTATTGCAGTCAAATATCGCCCTTGCGACAATCTCTTCATTAAAAGCCCACAGATCTTCTATGGAACCGCCGCCTCGTCCCACAATTATTACGTCGACACCGGCCTTATCAAGAACATGTATGCCTTCTGCGACGCTTGCAGCCGCTCCTTCACCCTGGACAAGAGCCGGAAAAAGAACGATCTGAATTCCGGGATTTCTTCGCCTGATGATATTCTGAATATCTCTTATGGCAGCTCCCGTAGGCGCGGTTACAACCCCGATCCTGCGGGCATGCTTCGGAATAGGCCTTTTATATTCGTCCGCGAACATTCCCATCTCTTCAAGTTCACTTTTCAGAGCAAGGAATTTTTCGTATAAAACGCCTGCTCCCGCAAGTCTTATCTTTTTCACGTAAAGTTGACAGGCTCCTGTTTTTTCATAATAATCCACCGTTCCCGAGACGATGACCCGGTCGCCGTCACGCATAGAAAAAGTCAGTCCTGCTCTGTTTCCGGCGAACATGACGCAGCTTATGGCTGCTTTTTCATCTTTTAATGTAAAATAAACATGACCGCTATGGTGATATTTGCAATTACTGACTTCTCCGATAACCTGAAGACCACCCAGCAAAAAATCCTGGCTGATCATATTTTTTATATAATTATTAATCTGCAGTACCGAATAAACACTGCTCAAAGATCAGTCCCTCTTCTCTTTAGCTATTTTTCCGAGAACTCCGTTTATGAACGCACCCGAATCATCTCCGCCATATTTCTTTGCAATCTCAACGGCTTCATTGATGGCTACTCCAACAGGCACGTCGCTGTCATAATTCATTTCATAAACGGCAAGCCTTAAGATCGAAAGATCGACCTTGCTCATTCGACTTGTTTTCCAGCCCTCAGATGCTTCATTTAAAAGTTTATCTATTTCATCTTTATGTGATACGACAGCATTGTATTTTGAATAAATATAATCCATATCTTCACTGCATGGCGGTACCGAAAACTCTTCTTTAAGATCCATTCCCGATGTCTCAAAATATAATTTCAGCTGTTCCATCATCTCTTCTTTTGAATTAAATTCAGAAATAAATAATGCTTTAAAAACAGCATCTCTGAGCGCTCTTCTGCTCATCTTAGGACGTATGTTCTGACTTTCTGACATATTATTCCTCTTCATCAGCTGATTTCTTAGGTCTTCTGACTCTTGCGGCCTTTTCGATCTTCACATCAGAAATACTGATATTTACGTTAGAAACCTTAAGGCCTGTCATACTTTCAAGTGTGTCTTTTACTCTTTCCTGAACTTTCTTTGTCGTTTCAGGAAGAGAATGTCCGTATCTGATATTTAATACCATCTGAACTTTCAATGTGCCGTCGTCATTCATTGTGATTCTTACACATTTTGAAAGGTTGTTCATAGCCGATCTTGTGATCTGACTGGCTGAAATATCGCCTTTCATTGAAGCGATTCCTTCGACTTCCATTGCAGCAAGTCCTGCGATCGTGCTTAAAACATGATCTGAAATCTCTACTGTTCCGTTCTGACCGTCGTCATATATTGTATATACATTTTTTCTATCTGCCATAAGCGCCTCCTATGTGAATATGACTTTAGTATACCAAACAATACAAAATAATTCACTAATTTCTGCTGAATTCTTCTAAAACAAGATCAGGATTTCTGTCAAGAACCATTCCTACGCTCCACGGATTTATAAACAGCAGAAGCGGATTTCCTTTAAGATCCATGACTTTCTTCATATCAGAAGTTCCGACTATCTTTTCAACGTCTATCTCGTCTTTATTTGCTATCCATCTGATATGCTCATATGGAAGTTCATCAAGTCTTATATCGACATTGTATTCATTTTCAAGTCTGTATTTTAACACTTCAAACTGAAGCACTCCGACAACTCCGACTATGATCTCCTCCATTCCGTCTTTTTCCTGGAATATCTGGATCGCGCCCTCCTGGGCTATCTGGGAAATACCTTTAACGAACTGTTTTCTTTTCATCGTATCGAGCTGAGTGACTCTCGCGAAATGTTCAGGCGCAAATGTAGGAATACCTTCAAATCTGAACTTATTCGAGGCTGTGCAGATAGTATCTCCGATCGAAAAAATACCCGGATCGAACACACCTATGATGTCTCCTGCATAAGCCTCATCGACAACGTGTCTGTCATCCGCCATCATCTGCTGAGGCTGAAGAAGTCTCATCTTTTTATCGCCCTGCACATGATACACCTCTTTGTCCGCGTCAAATTTTCCGGAGGCTATCCTCATAAAGGCGATCCTGTCTCTGTGATGTTTATTCATATTCGCCTGAATCTTAAATACAAATGCGGAAAAGTTTTCTGAAAACGGATCGATTGGCCCTATATCTGACATTCTCGGAAGCGGAGTCGTTGTCATCTTCAAAAAGTGCTGAAGAAATGTTTCTACTCCGAAGTTTGTAAGAGCGGAACCGAAAAATACCGGTGAAAGCTCTCCCTTCTGAACAAGATCTATATCAAATTCAGCGGCAGCTCCATCCAGCAGCATAATCTCGTCTTCCAACTGCTCTTTCTGCTCCGGCGTGATAACATCGAGAAGATGAGGATCATCAAGATCTATCTCCTCGGCAACGCCTTCTTTAGTTCCTTTATTCGTATCGGAATAAACAAGAACTTTATTCGTATTTCTGTCGTAAACTCCGCGGAAATCCTTTCCCGAACCGATAGGCCAGTTAACAGGACATGTAGCTATGCCCAGTTCCTTTTCAATCTCATCGAGAAGGTCGAAGGTGTCATTGGCATCCCTGTCCATCTTATTGATAAAAGTGAATATCGGGATATGTCTCATGACACAGACCTTGAACAGTTTTCTTGTCTGTGCCTCAACGCCTTTACCTCCGTCGATAACCATGACCGCGGAATCCGCAGCCATGAGAGTTCTGTATGTATCCTCCGAGAAATCCTGATGTCCGGGAGTATCCAGTATATTTATACAATAGCCGTCATAATTAAACTGAAGTACGGAAGAAGTAACAGAAATACCTCTCTCCTTTTCTATTTCCATCCAGTCGGATACGGCATGTCTTGCGGTAGCCTTTCCTTTTACTGAACCGGCGAGATTGATCGCGCCGCCGTATAACAAAAATTTTTCCGTAAGCGTCGTCTTACCCGCGTCAGGATGAGATATGATCGCGAAAGTACGACGTTTTTCTATTTCTTTTCTAAAATCAGCCACTTGAGCCTCCATTAAATATTCATTATTATGTTATATCTATTCACGATTTTTTATAATACCATACGAGCTATTTTGAGTCAACGAAAGCTATCGTTTCAGCTGAATTCGGTTAAGAAAAAAGCAGCCTTTCGGCTGCCTTTTACTGTAATTTGAGGTCTCCCTCTTTTATCCATCCTATCTTTCTTTCAATATTGCAGAAAATGACACTGAGTACGGCCGGGAGTACAAAACAGATAAGAACAAGGCCAACCCAGTCAAAAGCCGTAATCGCAGCTCTTGATCCCTGTTCAATCTCGCTGAGCCATCCTGTATACACGCCTATCTGTCCCACAAGACCGCATGTTCCCATTCCGGAAGACACCGCAGGTCCGTTCATTGTAAGCTTGAATATACAAGTCGCAATAGGTCCTGTTATAGCTGAAGCAAGAGTCGGCGCAATCCAGATCCTTGGGTTTCTGACGATATTAGGCATCTGGAGCATTGAAGTTCCGATTCCCTGAGATACAAGGCCGCCCACTCCGTTTTCTCTAAAAGACATTACGGCAAATCCGACCATCTGCGCGCAGCAGCCTGCCACGGCAGCTCCGCCTGCCAGTCCCGTAAGACCAAGGGCTGCACATATCGCCGCAGATGATATAGGAAGTGTAAGGGCGATTCCTACCGTTACAGATACTATTATTCCCATCATAAACGGCTGAAGCTCAGTCGCCATCATTATCACATTGCCGAAAGCAGAAGCAGCTGCACCGATTGGAGCCGCTATAAGCGCCGCTATACCTATTCCTGAAAGTATGGTGGCTATAGGCGTTACAAGAATATCGACCTTAGTTTCTTTCGATACAAGTTTTCCGCACTCCGACGCAACGATCGCGACAACAAGCACAGCAAGAGGCCCTCCGGCGCCGCCAATTACGTTAGTCGCATATCCCACCGGTATCAGCGAAAACAATACAAGCGGCGGAGCCTGCAGCGCGTATCCGATAGCCACAGCCATCGCGGGTCCTACCATTGCAGAAGCAAGGTCGCCTATCGAATAAGCCGTCTCTCCGATACTGCAAATGCTCATGCTGAAAATTCCGATATGAAACGTATCTCCCAGCGTATTTAAGATAGTTCCGATAAGAAGCGTACAGAACAGTCCCTGTGCCATCGCTCCCAGCGCATCCACGCCGTATCGCTTCGCAGAAAATATAATATTTTTCTTTTTCAGAAAAGCCTTAAATCCATTCATTATTTGTTCCCCCTGATTTTAATAAAGGCTGTAATTATGTCAAATCTTGTGTCTTGACACATATCTTGTTATTATAGTGATAATTTCATATATGTCAAGACATATGTATTTACAAAATTAAAATATTAAGGTACTGTATTATGGTAAATTAAAATGTATCTTCAGAGGTAATTAAAGTGACAGCAGAAGAAAGAAGAAAATGTATATTAGAAAAACTCAAAAGCTCGGAAAAAGCAATCAGCGCTTCAGCGCTTGCAACCGGCTTTAATGTAAGCAGACAAATCATTGTGGGAGACATAGCTCTTTTAAGGGCACAGGGAAATGATATAAACTCTACTCCGCGTGGCTATGTTATCGAGAAAACAGCAGACAACGGACTTATAAAAACAATAATCTGCAAACATGATCTCTCTCTTACGGAAAAAGAGCTCAACGCATGTGTTGACTTCGGATGTAAAGTTATTAATGTCATAGTCGAACATCCGATATACGGTCAGCTCACCGGAGATCTAATGCTTTCCTCAAGATATGATGTTAAACAATTTATAGAAAAGGTAAATGCTGATAAAGTCCACTCTCTAAGTGAACTGACAAACAACTTTCATATTCACACTTTAAAATGTCCGACTGAAGAAGCTTTTAATAAGTTATGCACTGAATTAGATTCTCTCGGAATCCTGGTTAATGAATAATTATAAATATTCATAAAAATATCGCCCTGTGATTTTCAATTTCACAGGGCGTTTATATATGTTAGTTTAAATTAAAATCTTCTTTATTTTCTCTTTAAAAGCCTCTGCAAGTTTTCGATGATTTTCCTCATCCATATGAACCGAGTCAACATCGGAGGCGTCGGCAAAATCAGAAGCCCTCATAAATTCGCAGCCAAACATCGAGGCGACGTTTTCGTAGATTTTCGGAAATTTATGGCTGATTTCAACACTTTTTTCCGTATAAGTGCCGTACATAAAAGAATTTTTTATGTTGTCGCCTATAAAAATCGGCGAAACTACTAATACTTTCGGCATTTTATATCCTGAATATAAAAAGGGATTTTTTATGACTTTTAAAAGCTCAATCATGGCAAGCCCTATGGAATCCTCAGACGGCGCGTATATTGCCTTCAGATCGTTTGTTCCGAGCATAATCACGATCAAATCGACAGGCATCTGTGAAAGAATACACGGCGTAAAATATTCTCTTCCCTCACAGAAGGGCCACGCGTTATCTCTGTAAATTGTAGTTCGCCCGCACAATCCCTCTTCAATAATTTCATATTCAGAGCCTAATTCTTTCTGAAGGATTTTAGTCCATCTTACGTCTTCCGGCCATCTCTGGGGAATATTCTCGTCAGTAGGCAAATCAGGACGAAAGTTAGGATTTGCCCCATATGTATTTGAATCACCGTAACAAAGAATTCTTTTCATGAAAACCTCCGAAGTTTTTTATTTTATTATAATCAACTTCAAACCGCATTTCCATATTCAAAAGACAAAAAAAGAGCAACGATCTCTCGTCACTCTTAAATCTTTTATACTTTCAAAACTACACACATGAACCGCATCGTAATGCCTTTGAATCAAATTACC
>CASDUB010000042.1 GCA_949283905.1 uncultured Lachnospiraceae bacterium
AAGTGTTCCTCTTGAACCGCAGACAGTACACTCTACATGATTTTTATCTCTGATAGTGATCGTTCTTCCGTGACATGTCGGGCAATAACCCTCTTCATCGCCCATCCATGTGATCTGATCTTCCGGCGTATGAAGCGCTTTTGCAAGGTTTTTGCCGAGTCTGTAAATTCTGTCTGAGAATTTTTCATCGAGCATCGGATGAACTCTGTCTCCCATTCCGTATGCATCAATAGCATCTATAGGAATCATCTGATTCGAAACACCCATAAGGTGAAGTGTCGGAACGCCAAGGGATGTCCATCCCGGAGTTCTTGCGCCTCCTACAGAAACGCATGCAAACGGTCTGTTTTTAAATACTCTCGGATCAAGCATCTTGTCTTCGCTCCATCCAAGGGCTCTTCTTCTTTCGTTTTCAGCAAGAAGAGCGGCTCTGTCGTGTGAAGCTCCCATTCTGTCTACGAGATTCTTAAACTGTCCTACCGGCGCAACTGAATATACAGGAACTACTACCAAAAGCGCGTCAGCATCCATGATCTTCTCACGTACAAAGATAAAATCATCTTTAAATACGCATAATGACATTCCGCCTCTTTCTCTGACTTTGTCACATGCGCCGCAGCCTGTGCAGCGGTCAATTTTAAGTTTGCATGTATTGATAAACTCAATTTCAACATCTTCATTTTTTGCTGCAGACAGCGCCATTTTCGCGATAATATCGCAGTTGCCGCCTTTTCTTCCAAATGAAACAGCTAATAATTTTTTCACTTCATTTTCCTCCGTTTTTGGGTTTAAATTCCTTCCATGATTTCAGCCACTTTTGCATATGAAACATTGTCATAATAAGGCCATGCCGCAAATCTTCTTTCTTCCTGAATATCAGGATAAGGAATAGTAATTTCTCCGCTGCATGCCCACTCGCACCCACGCGCGAGCAGGCAGCAGAATGCAGGTCTTTTTATGGTATCTGCCCCATGTCCGATAGCAATGACAAATACCCTTCCTTTTCCGTAAGTATTTGTCCAAATAACCGGATTTGCTTTATTAATATTCGGAAGCGCTGTTAAATCCACGCCCTCATAAGCTCTTGCCAGATGCTTCTGCATCAGGCGCGGATCATAATCTGATTCTTCATCCATAACAGTTGCTATCACATCTACATTTGTGTCTTTCAGCCAGTCAAGATTTACAAACAGATCATCCTGCGCCGTATACCAGTACGGCGGCATTCCTTCACTGAATTTTGTATTTTCAACAGTATCAACACGAAATGCAAGTTTCGGATTTTTTCTCGCGCTTCCTAAAACTTTGAAATCGACCCCGGTCATTTTTATAAACTCTCTCGGGTAAAGCTCCTCCTGCGAAATAGCAGCCGTATGGTAAAATACGATGCCGCCGCCATTTGCCACAAAATCGCAAATGGTGTTTACCGCCGTATCACCCAGAGGAATATACGGCGAATTAACATCTTTTTTTCCATCGTAATTCAACAGGATAAGATCAAAGTCTTCCAATGTTTCAGCCGTAGCGCCTTTAAAAGCTTCTGTTATCTTAACTTCAAATCTTCCGGTTGATTCCAGGGTTCTGCGAAGCATCGCGTTCATCTTGGGATCATGTTCCGATGTAACAATTCCCGTGACAATCAGAACACGACATTTACATCTATGCATTCGTCCCCTTTCGCGTCCTTTCTGTATTGATCATTAATGCCGTTATATGTGCTTCCGTCACAATAATGACATGCTACAAAATGGTTCTCTTCAACCTCTCTGAACTCAGGAAGTTCTTTTCTGCATCTGTCCGTTGCGATCGGGCATCTCGCTGCGAAACGGCATCCCGGCGGCGGATCGATAGGAGAAGTTACCTCGCCTTTCATTACAGTGGCATTTTTGCCTTTGTATGAAAGCTCCGGAACAGGTATTGCCGAAAGCAGAGCTCTTGTATAAGGATGAATAGGATTTTCAAACAGTCTGTCCGACGTTGTTTTCTCTACCATCTTTCCAAGATAGAGAACCAATATCTCATCGCTGATATGTTTTACAACAGAGAGGTCATGCGTTATAAACATATATGTAAATCCAAGTTCATCCTTCAAATCCATCATAAGATTAAGAATCTGCGCCTGAATTGATACGTCAAGTGCCGATACCGGCTCGTCGCAGACAATAAAGCTCGGATTAAGAGCGATGGCACGGGCAATTCCGATACGCTGACGGCGTCCTCCGTCAAGCTCGTGAGGATATGTATTTACATATCTTTCATCCAGACCTACGATCTTCATAAGTTCAAGAACTCTTTTTTCTTGTTCTTCTTTTGTCTTATATGTCTTATGGATAATAAATGGTTCCTCAATAATCTGTGAAACAGTCATTCTCGGGTCTATTGACGAAAAAGGATCCTGAAATATTATCTGCATTTGTTTGCGCAATTCCAATATTTCTTTTCCGGTTGCGTTGGTAATATCTTTTCCGTCGAAGAAA
>CASDUB010000043.1 GCA_949283905.1 uncultured Lachnospiraceae bacterium
ACTATATTGCCTCTTTCTCTTGCGATTATCTCCGATATTTTAACAAGCTCGCCCGGTTTGTCCGGAAGAAGCACCGATATCGTAAATATTCTATCGCGGGCGATAAGTCCGTTCTGAACCACCTGAGACATCGTAATAACGTCCATATTTCCGCCGCTTAAGATAGCGACTACCTTCTTATCTTTAACGTTGAGGTGTTTGAGAGCCGCAACCGTAAGAAGTCCTGAATTCTCAACTATCATCTTGTGGTTTTCCACCATATCAAGGAATGCCACGATAAGTTCATTGTCGTCCACCGTGATGATGCCGTCGAGGTTTTCTTTTATATACGGGAATATCTTTTCGCCCGGACGTTTTACGGCGGTACCGTCGGCAATCGTATTTATTTCAGGCAGCGTTACTACTTCTTCGGCTTCAAAAGACGCTTTCATGCAGGCTGCTCCTGAAGGCTCCACGCCGATAACTTTGATCTTCGGATTGAGGAGTTTTGCCAGCGTTGAAACTCCTGTCGCAAGACCGCCGCCTCCGATGGGCACAAGAATATATTCCACAAGCGGAAGATCCTGGAATATTTCCATCGCGATGGTTCCCTGTCCCGTAGCGACGGCCGGATCGTCAAACGGATGGATAAATGTGTATCCGTGTTCTTCGGCCAGTTCATAGGCGTGAGCGCAGGCTTCATCGTAAACATCTCCGTAGAGAACGACTTCAGCGCCGTAGCTTCTCGTCCTTTCCACCTTGATCAGAGGAGTAGTCGTAGGCATTACAATGACAGCCTTGGCTCCGTAGCACTTCGCCGCGTACGCAACTCCCTGGGCGTGATTCCCCGCTGATGCAGTTATAAGGCCTTTTGCCCTTTCTTCATCTGTCAATGTGCTTATCTTGTAATAAGCGCCTCTCAATTTGTACGCGCCTGTAAACTGCATGTTCTCCGGCTTTAAATAAACCTTATTGCCTGTCTGAGCACTGAGGTACTCGCTGTACACGAGTTTTGTTTCTCTTATTACTTTTTTTACGGTTTCCGCAGCTTCTTCAAATTTATCTAACGTAAGCATTTTTCATACCCCTCACTTTTTTAACAAAAATTTCAAATTTTCGGATTACTATGTCTGCATAAGCATATATGACCTTTTGACCCTGATTAAATCATATATCTTTTATGATACTACGGATTTCTCCGTGCTTCGCACTCTCGAAATCCTAAAACACCTCAAATCCGCTCATTTTTCTTTGAAAAATGGCTGCTTTTCGGTGTTTTTCGGGTCCCAAAGTCATATATGCTTATACAAGCACTGCTATGCAAGCATAACGCGTTTGCATAAGCATATATGACCTTTTGACCCTAGTATCATATCATGATATTATATTTAGGTCAAAATCCTTTATTTTGATATTATGAATCATTTTCTACAGGAGATTTTTTATTATGGAACAGAACTCTCAGATTTCACAGGGTGAATTTCAGTTTTCATCTAATGTTATAAATCAGATATTTATGTATCTTGACTCAAAGATAATAGGACAGCCGAACTTAAAAAAGGCTCTTGTGACTGCCCTTATAGCGGACGGACATATTCTTCTTGAATCCGTACCCGGTCTGGCCAAAACAACTGCAGCGCAGGCGCTTGCAAACTCTGTCAGCGGTAAATTTTCACGTATACAGTGTACTCCCGATCTTCTTCCCGGAGATATAACCGGTTCACAGATCTACAACCGCGATACGCATGAATTTGAAACTATTAAAGGACCTGTATTTGCAAACATCGTTCTTTTAGACGAGATAAACCGTTCAAACGCAAAAACCCAGAGTGCCATGCTCGAAGTAATGCAGGAATTACAGGTTACTATCGGCGGAACTTCTTACCGTGTTCCTGACGATATATTTATCGTAATCGCGACTCAAAACCCTATCGAGCAGGAAGGTACATATCCATTATCGGAGGCTCAGACAGACCGATTCCTGATTAAAGAAAAAATAGAATATCCTTCTGTCGGAGAAGAAGTCGCTATCTTAAATCTTATCGAATCAGACCGCAAAAGCGCCGCTCCGCCTGTTGTGACCATAGCGGATATCGACGCCGTTCAGGAGATCGTCAGCAGAGTATATATGGACGACTGCATAAAAGAATATATCGCCAATATAGTAGACGCAACGAGAAATCCCGAAAAATGTCTCGATGCATCCACAGCCTCATATATCCGTATGGGAGCAAGTCCGCGCGCATCCATCGCATTTCTTAAAACGGCGAAAGCGGCGGCTGTAATTAACGGAAGATCCTATGTCATACCCGAAGATATAAAGTCAATGGCTCATTTGGTATTAAGGCATCGTATTTCACTTGATTACTCAGCCATGATAGACAATATTTCGGTTGAAACGATAATCGACAGCATTATCTCAAAGCTGCCCACTCCTTAAGTTAAAACAAAACTACGGAAAGAATGCTTTAATATGAATTATACGGATATTT
This sequence comes from uncultured Lachnospiraceae bacterium, assembly GCA_949283905.1. GTDB lineage: Bacteria > Bacillota > Clostridia > Lachnospirales > Lachnospiraceae > Alectryocaccobium. The sequence goes on from CASDUB010000043.1 coordinate 2,472, forward strand.
CAAAAATAAAAAGCCTTGTTTCGCTGGCGACGTCAAGGAAATCGTCGCATGTGCTTGAAGGCGATTATATGTCTTCCTTTAACGGACAGTCTCTTGAATTTGACAAACTGGACGAATACAGATTCGGCGACAGCATACGCCATATCGACTGGAAAGCATCGTCAGCCCATGGAAAAACTCTCGTCCGCAGATTCATTTCTCAAAGACGTCACAAAGTTCTTATCATCGGAGACTGCGGTGCAAAAATGTCCGGACATACTTCAAAAAAAGAAATAAAATCAGAACTTGCCGAAACAGTCATCGGCTCTTTTGCATGGCTGTTTTCAGATAAAGGATGCGATTATTCTCTATTATGCAGTTATAACCAAAAGATAGGGCGCGAGCCTTTTCACTGCGGAAACAGATACCTTGTCACGCTCTTAAATAAATACCGCGCCAACGCGGAAGACAAAAAAGCTCTTACTCTTGACTTCATGCTCGAATACGCAGCGAAAAGCTTTAACAGCGAGATGTTTGTTCTGCTCGTTACGGATCTCGAAGGTCTGAGCCGTCTTACGCAGCCTTTAATACAAAAACTCACATTTAAGAAAGATCTTATGGTTGTATGCATAGACGATATTCTGCTTTCAAGTCTCGGTTCCTACGACGTATACGGCGACAGATATTCCGATACGTTTATCATCGGAGGCAGGAAACTCTATGAGGCCGAAATTAAGATGCGTGAAAATATATACAATGAAAAGCGGGAACTTCTGATCAAAAACCGCGCTTCAATCTGCACGATATCGGAAGAAAAAGATATCCCGGACTGCATCCTGTCACTTTTTGAACAGAACAATAAAAGAACATCTATTGTGAGATAACTATAATGAATAATTTTACAGTTGAACTTCAGGAGCCATTTTCATACTTGCTGCTGTGGATAATCCTTGCCGCTGCTTTTTTGGCGGCAGCAATCATTCTCGGGCTCATTATTTTAAGAAAATCAAAATTTACTCATAAGAAAAAAACGCCGAAAATAAAACCTGTTCCGCCGCCTACCCTTGCGATGATCAAGAGCAAATATCTCGATCTTCTCTGGGAACTCAGAAATCAGGCCGACAGCGGACATCTCAGTATGAAAAAAAGTTATCAGAAACTGAGCCGTTATATAAGGTCTTTTGTTTTTGAATCGACAGGCCTTAAAGTACAGTTTTTCACACTGGCGGAAATAAAGGAGCTCGGAATACATCCTCTCACGCAGCTTATTTCGGAATGCTACGAACCGGAATTTGCCGAGTCTTCTACCAGAAATACTGTAATGTCAATCGACAATGCGGCAGCCATTATCAACAACTGGTATATCTGAAAAAGGAGTCGCTATTTTGGAATTTAAATACCCTATAATCATCATAATCTCAATACTCATCATTGCAGGGTTGACGGTATTTCTTCATATTCTGAAAAGATCAGGAAAATACTCCGGCGGTCCTCGCTCCGCTGACAGTATTCTTCTGATGAAAATACCGGAATTCAGGACGGCGAGAAGAAAACATATCATTCTTACCGTCATTGCGAAAGCCGCTCTTATAACTGCGGCGCTCTGTACGGCTTTTCTTGCCGCAAGACCGTATGTAAAAGAAAATGTTTCGGTGGGCGTAAAAAAAAGAGATATCATGCTCTGCATGGATACTTCGTTTTATCTTGATACGCTTAACAGCGAGCTTATCGATGCCGTTGAAGACATAGTAAAAGGACTGGACGGAGACAGGTTCGGAATTTCACTTTACAACTCATCTTCTCTTTTGTATGTTCCGCTTACTGACGATTACGACTATGTAATTGATAAGCTCGAGGAATTAAAAGAATACTTTAATCTCGGAATAAAGCTCGATCAGTATTACGGCGATTATATAATAGAGCACGGCACGCTTTCAGCCGAAATGCAGGCGGAATACGAAAAAGATATCGAAAGAATGGATGAGCTCAGCTGGATCGGCATAGCGACGTCGCAGCACGAATATTCAAAGGGCGCTTTTCTTGTCGGCGACGGCCTTGCTTCATGTCTTTACAGTTTTCCGATGCTCGATCTGGAGGATCGCTCGAGGATCATAATCCTTTCTACCGAAAACGCGGAAGAAGCAGGCTCAAATCCCGTTGTGGATCTTCAGGAAGCCAGCGATCTGTGCGCGCAGCATGACGTCACTGTTTTCGGTCTTTTCAGAGGCGAAGCCGCTTTCGAAAACAGTACCGGAGCAAACGGATTTTTCCTCCGCGATGTAATAACTGATACGAACTATGAAGAAGCCGGCAAAGAATTAAGAGAAAGCGTCGAAAAAACAGGCGGTAAATTTTACGAATACGGAAAAGATATGACGCCTGAAGGCATGGTAAAAGATATCGCCTCACAGGAAGCAATGCAGGTGAAAACTCTCTCGATAAATAAAGAAACCGATACGCCCGAATTATTTATATGTATACTCGGCGTCAGTGTTTTTATAATACTTATCGCGAATTTATTTGAGGTAAAATCTAATGGAAAATATATTTAACCCGGTAATACCGCTGTTTATTATAATACCGGCATTTGCGGCGGTGATCCTGCTTTTTCTTTTCTTCATGATAAAACGGCGTTTCCCCGGAAAGCGTATCGCGGCAACTGTTGTCAGACTTGTGATCATATCCGCGCTTGTTGTCATAATAAACGCGCGCTACATGACTGCCCGTCAGGAAACAATTACAAACGCCCGAAATCTCGATGTGCTTTTCGTGCTTGACAACACGCTGAGCATGTATGCCGACGACTGCGAAAACGGACGAATGAGTCTGGCCCGCGCCACCTGCAAATATTTAATGGACCATCTTGAAGGCGCGAACTTCGCGTTGATACAGTTCGACAACAACGCGCAGATCCTATCACCGTTTACTCAGGATTCGATGACTATTTCAGACGCGCTTGCAACCATAAACAGACCGGATGAATACTACGCAACCGGAACTTCCTTAAATGTCGCTCACGACACGATGAAAGAACTTCTTGCTTCATCAGCAGAAAAAGAAAACCGTAAAACAATAGTATTTTTCTTAAGCGACGGCGAAATAACATCAGATGAAAATCTTGAGTCATTTTCAGATCTTTCCGACTATATTAACGACGGCGCTGTGCTCGGTTTCGGAACCGAAAAAGGCGGTTCAATGAAGACTGAATATTCATATATGGGCGAACAGTATATCTCTGATTCAAACGGCTTTATCGCCGTATCAAAACTTGATGAAGATAACCTTGAGAAGCTCGCGGACGATATGTCAGTAAAATATATTCACGTTACATCAACAACCGATCTCGAAAATACTGCTGACAGGATACTCCGATCATCAAGAGAGATCCCGACAAAAAGCGACGCCGTATCATATGACGATACTTACTTTTACTGGACTTTGCCGCTGCTTGCCGTATTGATATTGGAATTAACATTTTATATCAGAAAGAACAGACTATGAAAAGCAAAAAAACATTTATTATATCCATAATAATTACGATCCTGCTTCTGATCGCTGCGCTGTTTCTCGGAATAAAATATATCATTAACGAGAATTTTATAAGCGATTACAGGAAAGAAGCTTATGCAGGCTTAAATGAAGACGCGCTTTTTATAATGAATTTTCCTCAGTCATATATTCCGTATTACAACTCAGGCAACGCCGCCTATCAAAACGCAGAATACGACAAGGCTGAAGAATATTATCTAGAAGCCCTCAAACATTCGCCGCCACATAATAACGACGACGATTACGAATGCAATATACGTATAAATCTCGCGTTATCTATGCTGCAGCAGCTTGATTACAATCCCGACAGCGATGCCGCCGTGGAAAAACTGATCGAAAAGCTTATAGAAGCCAGAAATGTACTGACTGAAACAGGCTGCGCAAATCCAAATGACGACGGCGGTCACAACGCGGATGCAGAACAGCTGAAAAAAGAGATCGACGAGCTGATCAAAAAGCTTCAGAATCCATCCGGAAATCAGGATAATTCCGACGACAGCGACAATGAGTCCGACTCATCAGGCGGCAGCGGTTCAGAAAACGATCAGAATCCTTCACAACGTGAACAGGATATAAAAGACAGGCTTGAACAGGAGCGAAAAGATTCATATGAATCAATGCGCGATTATCAGCAGGCCGGCGGTTACGGCGACGAATACTACGGTTATTCCGGCGATAACTGGTAAACAGGCGATAACCGGTAAATATTTGTATAACATATGAGAGCATAGGAAATATCCTATGTTCTCAGTATTTTTGTAAAGTCTTTCATTATCTTCGCAGTGATTCCCCAGATATCTCTGTTTTCCCATCTGTAAAAATATGTACTGCTCCTGTTTGATCTCCATCTGTAGTTCCGTCCGCCGTGAATCCTTTCAAAGGGGAAATTGTCAGGAATGACCACATTTCGTTCAATTATATATTCTTCCGGTTCGGTATTGATAAAAAAATCAAGGGGAACACAGAACACTTCCTCCGATTCCTCATTAAAACTGTAGTCATAATCAAACAGCTCAAACGCAAAAGTATGTATTATGAGATTTCCCATATACAGCATATCGCCGCGGCCTAAGAAACTCAGCTGGTTTTCCGATATCAGCAATTCTTCCCGGATCTCTCTTACTGCCGCTTCCATCGGCTTTTCATCTTTTTCAAGCATTCCTCCGGGCAGGCATATATCCTGCGGCTGCGCGTCAAGCCCTGACGATCTGACCTCAAAGAGCACTTTATAGCTGTCGTCATTATTTTTTATCAGCGGAATACATACGGCTGACTTTTTCGCAAGTTCAAATCCGCTTATTCCCGGTATATGATTCTTAATTTTTTCCTGAATGTTATTTTTAATCTGATCTTTAATACTGCGCATTTTACACTGCATATCCTTATAATAAAATTTCAATCAATATCATACCGCAGTTATTCCGATTTTTCCATTATAAATAATCGTCTGATATTCTTTCGGACAACTCCCTCATTTTTTTGTTGTGATTCTTGAAAAAGTCCCTCATTTTTTGTTGTAGTTCTTGAAAAAGTCGCTCATTTTTTGTTGTGATCCTTGAAAAAGTCGCTCATTTTTTGTAAAATGCATTTATGAAGGAGGCATTCTATATGAATGAACTATATTTAAAAAGAAAAATCGACATATTCTTAAAAAACTGGAAGAAAGACGCTGAAAGAAAACCTTTAATAGTGAAAGGTCCTCGGCAGATTGGAAAAACCGAATCCCTGCTGCGATTTTCAAATGCTAACTACAAAAATGTCATTTATATAAATTTTGTTGAAGAACCCAAATATAAATTAATTACTGATGACGGCTATAAACCGGAGGAAATCATAAAAAATATTTCAAGAATTGATCCGTCTAAACGCTTCGAACCAAATAATACAATTATATTTTTTGATGAAATACAGGATTTTCCGCAGATTTCAACATCATTAAAATTTTTTAAAATTGACGGGAGATTTGACGTAATATGCAGCGGTTCGCTTTTAGGCGTCAATTATAAACAAATTGAGAGCAACAGCGTTGGTTATAAAACCGACTATACAATGAACTCTCTCGATTTTGAAGAATTCTTATGGGCAAAAGGATATGATTCTGAAACAACACAGGACATGCTTGATCACATGAGATCTTTTACACCGTTTAACAGACTTGAAATGGATATATACAGCAGCCTTTTCTTAGATTACTGCATCCTGGGCGGAATGCCGGCTGTAGTCAGTCAATATATAGAAAAAGGCACTTTTGAAGGAAGTCTGGATATTCAGCGACAGCTGATTGCCGATTATAAGGAAGATATAAGAAAATATGCCGAAGGTATGGATCAGACCCGCATATTAAATGTTTTTGAACAAATTCCAAATCAGCTTGCAAAAGATAATAAAAAATTTCAAATTTCAAAAGTTGCAAAAGGCGCGCGATTTAAAGAATATCGAGGCTGCATTGAATGGATCAGAGACAGCGGTATTGTACAGATATGTTATTGCTTAAACTCTCCTGATCTTCCATTAAAAGGAAATTACGATGAGAATAAATTTAAGCTCTATTTTTTTGATACCGGTCTGTTTGTTTCACTGCTTGATGATGAAGCACAGGATGATCTGCGAGTCAATAAAAATCTGAATGTATATAAAGGTGCTCTATACGAAAATATTGTTGGAGAAGCTTTGGTAAAAAGCGGATATTCTTTATATTATTTCAAAAAAGACGATTCAACTTTAGAAGAAGATTTCTTTGTAAGAACAATCGATTACCTGATACCAATTGAAGTAAAAGCAACACGCGGAACATCAAAATCCCTCAGAACCCTTATCTCAGGCAAAAATTATCCTGATATCAAATATGGAATTAAACTTACAGGCGGCAATATCGGATATGATAATAAAATAATTACCTTTCCATATTTTTGCACATTTTTGTTAAAAGAATATCTTAAGGACTTTCATTTTCCTGAAG
>CASDUB010000044.1 GCA_949283905.1 uncultured Lachnospiraceae bacterium
CCTCTCGGGTGGAAGGAGTATGGGGAGTATGTCATTGAATAAGACTATGACTTTTCATAATAAGCAGGAGAATGACAGGAATGTCGTCGAACAGTAAATTCTTAAGATATATAAGATCAAAGAAGTTTAAGCGCACGGATTTTTTGCTGATCATTGCAGCCGTGCTTCTTTTTGTGTTTTGTATGGCAGCGGATACGTCCGTTTCGGGAGCGCTGAGCACAAAAGATCGTATATCCCTCGGTTATCAGACGAAACAGGGTGCCGACGGAAATTTTTATACGATAGATAAAAGTCATGAACGGCTCATATGTTTTGATGAGAGCGGAACTATTCGTTTTTCGATAGAAAATATTAAAAGCGATATAGGCGAGGTATCATATATAGACGACGCAGCAGTTACAAAAAGCGGGATATATATTTCAGCGAGCCAATGGAATGAAATGTCTATAGAGCGGGAAGCCGTTGTCTTATTTGACCTTAACGGTAAGTATATAGAGACGTGCTTTGGCCGCGATTATTCCGGTGAATATGTGAATAAGCACAGATTTTACGGGGTAACGGAGCAAAACGGCGAAGCGGTGGCTGCCGAATGTCTTGAAAATGCGATCAATATCGGCTCTGAAACAATTTCCTATGAAAACGCCTTTAACGCCGTCAGCGATATTGAGATCACTGACGAGGCAGTGTATGTTCTCGACAAATCCGGAGTCATAAAAAAATATTCTCAGGATAAGCGGGAAGGCGAGACGGTCTATTCAAGTATAAACGACGGCGGTCAGATCGTTCCCTACAGACTGGCTGTATCTTCGGCCGGAGATATATATTTTACCGATATTAAAAATAATGAAGTCCGCCTTGTGTCTCAAAATGACGGATCGGGAAAATACGTATGTGATTCGTTCGGATCTCTTACGGCAGATATCGGCGATGACGGAAGCATTCTGCTGACTCCGGGAGACAGTGTTTGTATCGTCCGTGACAACGGAAACGAAACAACTTACAGCACTTTGAAAAAGAACGCATCGGATACAGTGATGGGATTTCTGTGGTTTGCGGCTTTTGCGGCATTTATAGTTCTGATCTGCATCATATGCCTTCGTATTGTCATACTGCTTATGAACAGAAAATACACGCGTATACAGAAGGTATCTCTTCTTTTGCTGGGTACTGTTGCAGTTGTAGCGATACTTCTGTGCGCCATACTTATGAATTCATTTGCCGAAGAATACAGAAGCAAGATAAAAGAACAGGTAGAAACTGCCGCGTATATGATAGCGAATCAGACAGACGGCAGCGATATCGAAAATATAGATTCGGCGGAAGATTTCGGCGGCGAATCTTATAAACGCCTGTGCGGCATAATGGAGCGTTCGTTTCCGATGAATATTGATTTCTATCGTCAGATATACTGCAACATACTTAAAATACCTGATGACGGAAGCGGCGGATATGCCGTGGCGTATCTCGATCAGTCGGTGGGCGCGTATTTTCCTCTCGATGAGAGCGAGCAGCAGGACCTTTTAAAGGTAAAAAATACGGGCGCCTCAGTTTGGAACGGAGAAGTTGAAGATATTTCAGGTACTTATCTTTCAGTTAAAGTTCCGGTATACGATGATTCGGGGATGATATGCGGAGCTGTGGCAGTCGGCGTTGAAACTTATGTCATTTCGGACACCATCAGTGAAATGCTGCGCGGCATCATATTATCGATACTGGTGATCCTTCTTATCGTATGGATAGTGTCGGTTGAAATAATGCTTTTTATAAACGGATACGGCAAATATAAAGGCGATCTGTCGGTATCAGGTAAAAAAGCGTTTCCTTCACATCTGCTGAGGATACTTATATTTCTGATATTTGCGGCCTACAATATGACGGCGTCATTTTTGCCGGCGTATCTGCTTTATAAAGCCGATATATTCGAAGAAAGTATTCAAAGCCTTGCGGCAGCGCTGCCTGTGACGATAAATATTTTCCTGATAGGCGTAATGTCGCTTTTCTGCGCGGGACTTATAAAAAGGATGGGCGTTAAAAGATTAATGCTGCTTTCGGCATTATGCTCACTTGCGGGAAATCTTATAATATTTGTTTATCCGGAATATTTTATGATCTTTGCGGGACTCATTCTTGACGGCGTAGGTGTCGGCCTCATAACAAATTCCGTCTATGTGATGATAAGCCGCATAAAAGACGAAGACGACCGCACGGCGGGATTATCAGTCTACAACAGCGCATATCTTTCGGGTATTAATTTCGGAATGATGACAGGCTCTCTTCTCGCCGTAAATATGGGAAGGCAGGAAGTATTTGTAATAGTTTCGGCCGTATGGGCGGCGCTTATTTTAATAACGCTTCCGCTGATAAGAAGGGTAGGGGCGGTTATAAAAGATTCGGATAAGGACGAATCTGGCAGCGCATCATCTCCTTTGACGATAAGGCGTTATGTTGCTGATAAAAAAGTTCTGGGATTTATGGTGTTCATACAGAATCCGTATATAATATTCAGCAGCTTTGTCTTTTATTATGTGCCTTTATTCTGCGATATGAAGGGATACGGCGAAGCTCTCTGCTCGCTTTTTATTATGATATACTCCCAGATGGCGATACTGCTTTCGGGATCGCTTACATCGTATGCGTCCAAGATAAAAAGAGGCGGATCGATGTATGCGGCTCTCGGTTTAAACATAGCGGCGGTAGTGATCTACGCCGTATTTCAGGATCTTCCGGCAATGATATCCGCTCTTATAATACTCGGAGTCAGCGCCGCCTTCGGAAAACCGGTGCAGCAGAATTACTATCTCAATATTGACATGACTAAAAAATACGGTGAAGACAGGGCTATGGGAATATATAATTTCTCGGAAAATATCGGAGAATCTTTAGGACCTACCGTCTTCGGAAAGATGATCTCAGCCGGAAGCATGCGCCTTTCGCTGATGATTTTCTGTGGGTCGGCAGGAGTTATGGGCTTGCTTCACAAGATCATCTGCGGACGGGATAAAAAAGAAAAGTAATAATTTATGAGGAATTCATATGAAAAGTGAAACGAAAAAATATAAACATCCGTTAAGACGAAAAATGCTTTTGGGATGCGCGCTTTTCTGTGCGATATCATGCCTGGCTACAGGATTTTTCGGCGCCGTTATCTACACTGACGGAATGTATTCAAGATACGATTCAAATATGACGGATATTCTCGGATATGTGATGAGCGGCGTAGATACAGACGATCTTGAAAAATGCATTGAAACAGGTGTGGAATCCGTAAAATTCAGGGAACTGCAGAAACAGCTTGATAATATAAAAGAGAACTTTGACATAGAATATATCTATATAGTTAAGCCTTTGAATACGGAAGAAACCGACAATATGATGAATGTCATTGCCGGCGTTACTCAGTATGAGGTCGAATATGAGGCGGATACTCTTGCGCATTTAGGACAGCTTACAGGCACGCTTTATTCGCCGGAGGTGGCGGCGAAGTATCTGGAAGCCATGGAACTTGAAAAGGGAGAAGTGAACTTTTTTGAGAACCGCACCGGTTACGGACATGATTACACGGCCATCACTCCGGTTAAAAATTCCGACGGAGTATCGATAGCGGTGCTTGCGGTTGACCTTTCGATAAACGAAATATACGCGGTGCTCGGAAACTATGTGCTGCTGATATTTGCAGGAACAGTGATACTTATTATCGTCTTCCTGAATATAATTTACCGCTGGCTTTCAAAAAAGGTAATAGTTCCGGTGTCGAAAATTCAGACGGCTGCGGAGAAATTTGTAAATGAAAGCCGGACGCAGAACGATCCGGACCTTTTAAGCTATGAAGATCCGAAGATAAATTCTGAAGATGAGATAGAAGCCCTTTCGATGTCGCTTTCAACGCTCGCTTCCGATCTGAAAAAATACATGAAAAACCTTGTTAAAGAAACAAGGGAAAAAGAGAGAATAGGGACGGAGCTCGCTCTTGCCACAAAGATACAGGCTGATATGCTTCCATGCATTTTTCCGCCGTTCCCTGAAAAAAGCGAATTTGATATATATGCCACCATGGAGCCGGCAAAGGAAGTCGGCGGCGACTTTTATGATTTCTTTATGGTAGACGATAAACATCTGGCAGTGGTAATGGCGGATGTTTCGGGTAAAGGAATACCGGCAGCTCTTTTTATGGTCATAGGAAAAACACTTATCAAAGATCATACCCAGACGGGAATCTCTCTTGGCGATGTTTTTTCGGAAGTAAACGATATGCTCTGCGCGTCCAACAATGAAGGACTTTTTATAACGGCTTTTGAAGGCGTGCTCGATATCGAGACGGGAGAGTTCAGATATGTGAATGCAGGTCATGAGCCTCCGTATATTTATAAAGCGGGACAGGAATATGAAAAATATAAAGTAAGACCCGGATTTGTGCTTGCCGGAATGGAAAATATGAAATACAAAGAAGGCACGCTCAGCCTCATGCCGGGAGATAAGGTATTTCTGTATACCGACGGCGTTACTGAAGCTGAAAACACAGGTCCTGAATTATATGGAGACGCCCGCCTGTCCGATATACTCAATAAAACAAAAAATTGTGATGTCGAGCAGACTCTTAAAAAAGTTCGCGGCGATATCAGTGAATTTACGGACGGCGCCGAGCAGTTCGATGATATTACGATGCTCTGCCTTGAATATCACGGATAAGGAGAGATAATGCAGGAGAATAACACGACTTTTGAAATTAATATCGAAGCTAAAATTGAAAATCAGCAAAAAATGACAGCTTTTATCGAGGAAGTGCTTGAAAAGGCAGATTGTCCCATGAAAGCGCAGATGCATATATCTGTCGCTGCAGATGAGATATTCAGCAATATAGCTTATTACGCTTATCCCAAAAAAAACGGCAGCGTAACGATAAAAGCGGAAATAAAGAGCGGACCGAAGGCCGTCGAAATAAAGTTTATTGATTCCGGCATACCGTTTGATCCGCTGAGTATTCCCGAACCGGATGTTACTAAAAGCGCCGAAGAACGCAGCATAGGCGGACTTGGCATATTTATGGTCAAAAAAATGATGGATGAAGTTTCTTATGAATACAGCGGCGGAAAAAATATATTAACGATAAAAAAATATCTATGATATATTGTCCGCTAACTTATAGCTTCCTTTTTTGAGTTTAACAAGCGTTCCGTTATCCGTCATATCTTTTAAAACCCTCTGGAGCTGGCGGCGGCTGCAGCGTATCTTCGTTGCCATGTCGTCAACTCCGGTAAAAGCGTGGCCGGAGGCTTCATGCTTCAGATATCCCATAAGTCTTTCTTCGATAGATATGCTTGTGACTTCAAGCCTGATCAAAGTGGCTAATTTTTCGGCAAGGCAGTTGATCGTAAATTGAAGGAAGGATGAGTCTTTTAAAAGCCGGTCTTTTATTTTTGTGATGTTAAGAGTCACGCATAAAAGATCGGTATGCGCTTCTACAATAAGCGGCAGTGTGATATTGCTGCAAAATTCCAGATCTCCCAGAAAACCGTTTTCCTCTAAAATACAGAGCTTTGATAATTCGCCGTTGTAATGTATATGGTATATGTTTACGCAGCCGCTGACGATAAATTTTATATGGTCGGAATCGTTTTTCGCGTTGTTGAGAACTTCACCCTGATCATAAGAATATAGTTCGAAATTAAGCGGTTCCGTATCAAAATGATCTTCTATCTTAAATTTCTCAATATAATATTCCAATAAGTTTTTATCTTTTATTTTTTTCAAAATTTTAAACCCCGTTTATAAAATATTCTTTAATAATAAAACATTGTGACATAAGGCACAACAAAAAAATTGCGGCGCTGATATTATATCCGTGTAAATTACAGATAGAGGTGCCGATGACATGAGCAACAATATTTTTGAGACGGAAAAAATATCAAAAGCATTTTTCAAACTTTCTATTCCTGTTGTCTGCAGTATGATGGTGTCGCTGCTTTACAATATGGTAGATACATATTTTGTGGCACTGACAGGAAATACCGATCTTATAGCAGGAGTTTCCGTCGTCGCGCCGGTGTTCTTTTTGATGATAGCGTTCGGCGATATATTCGGACTTGGCGGCAGCAGCCTTATTTCAAGGCTGTTCGGACGTAAGGAATATGAAAAAATAAAAAACGTCAGTGCCTTTTGCTATATATTTGCTTTTTGCACCGGAGCGCTTCTTACAGTTATTTTGCTGGTGTTTCAGGAGCCGATCCTGTACGCGTTCGGAGCGAACGCCGACTCATATATACATGCATCGGAATATTACACTTATCTTGTGCTTGCGGCGCCTTTTGTCGTAACGACTTATGTTCCGATAAATCAGATGCGTTCAGAAGGCCTGAGCGTCGAAACGATGATAGGACCGCTTGTCGGCTCTGTAGTTAATATAATTCTGGATCCGATAATGATCTTCAGCATGAATATGGGCGCTAAGGGCGCGGCTGTGGCTACACTTATAGGAAATATATGTACTTTTTCAGTTCTTACTATATTTTTATTGAAAAAAAGCAGACTGTTGTCAATGAATCCGAAGCATATAAAAGGCATTGAGGGAGACGACGTTAAACAGATCTTCTCTATCGGAATACCGGCTTCTTTTAACAATCTTATGTATACCGTTTCGATGATGCTTACGAACAGTATGCTTTTAAAATACGGAAACGACAAGATCGCGGCTTTGGGAATAACGATAAAAGTCTCAAGCATAGTGATGTATGTTCTGATAGGATTCGCGTCAGGATCGGCGCCCCTTGCCGGTTATAACTACGGCGCGAAAAACATAAAGCGTTTAAAAGACATATTAAAATTCTGCTATACATTTCAGATAGCGGTTGCCCTTTTGATGAGCGCCGTAATATTCGCTCTGGCGCCTCAGATGATCGGGATATTTATGTCGGATCCGGGCATTGTCGAAACAGGCGCCCATATGCTGCGTATCCTGATCTGCGGAATGGTATTCGAAGGGATCGTCTTTATGGCGGCAACTCATGCCCAGTCTTTTGGAAAAGCGCTTCCGGCTCTTATCCTTACAATTTCACGACAGGGCGTTGTGTTTATAATAATACTCTTTATCTTTTCAACATTATTCGGTTATAACGGCATTATAAGTGCGCAGATGGCATCGGACATAGTTACGGCTGTCATTGCAGTACTCTTCCTTAAGAAAATGATACCAAAACAAAAAGAATAAATAATGCCGCTTTCCTTTGGGCGTTCCGTTTTATATGCGGAACGCCTGTTTAATTTGAACTTAAAACGTGTGATTTTATCTGCTATATTGCGCATTGCCGCTGATGGCAAAAAAAGTTATAATTAAAATGCGAGGAGGTGATCTGAATGAAAAACGTCAGGAAATTAATTTGTGTACTCAGTTGTCTGGCTCTTTTTATGACTGCACCGTTGTCCGTTTTTGCGGATGATGTTTCAGAAACTGAGCCGTTGAATAATACGGAACTTACAGGAGAAGGAACGGCGGACAGTCCGTATATTATTTCAACTGCTGATGAATTAAAAGCTTTTGCTCAAAAGGTAAACGGCGGCGAGAGAACCGCATATGCAACTCTTGCAGCTGATATAGATCTTAATCCGGGGATAATATTTAATGCGGACGGTACTTATACCGGAGGAGAACCGGAACAGTGGACGCCTATAGAAGATTTTACCGGCGTCTTTGACGGAGGTCAGCATTATATAAAAGGACTTTACATTAACAGATCGGATGAGGATAATCAGGGACTCTTTGGCGATGTTGCGTGTACTATAACGAACCTGGGCATCGAGAACAGTTATGTGTGCGGTGCTGAATATGTGGGCAGCATATGCGCGCGCAACGGAAAAGGCGGAGTGATAGAGTCATGTTATAACTCGGGAACTGTTGACGGCAGCCGTAATGTCGGAGGAATAGCCGGATATGCATTTGATATTACCGCATGCGCCAATGACGGAAATGTAACGGCGGATGTAAATGCAGCCGGAGGAATAGCAGGAACAAGCCAGGGCAATGTCACTCTTTGTTACAATACGGGAGCAGTATATGCAGGCAATGATGCCGCAGGCGGAGTCCTTGGAAGCAGCCGCGGCAATGTGGAAAAATGCTTTAATACGGGAAATGTTTCTTCCGGCGGAGGAGCCTGGGATTCGATCGGCGGAGTGATAGGAGCTATTTCTACATACAGCGCAAGTGCAGTAATAGAAAACTGTTATAATTTAGGAACTGTAAACGGCGCGAACCAGTATGCCGGAGGTATTGTCGGAAGTCTCGGAAGAAAATGCCATGTCGTAAACAATTTCAATATGGGCGGATTAACAGGCGGCGCGCAATTCGGAAATATTGCCGGAAGCATCAGCAGCGCGGCTTCTGTAGACAATTCTTATTATCTGTTTGAAGAAGAAACGGCTGACGGCGGAAAGACAGCCGAACAGTTTGCTTCAGGTGAGGTGGCTTACCTTTTAAATACCGATGAGGCGGAGCTTGTATGGAAACAGAATATCGATAACGGAGAAGGCAATCCGGGATATCCTTCGTTTTCGGGCGAAGATGTTTACATGATAAATAAATACGCTACATGTGATAAATCTGATACACCGACCATAGGATACAGCAATACGGACGCGGATATCGCAGGAGCGCATGACCTTATAAGACATGAAGGCGTACCGGCCGAGTGTACAAAAGACGGAAATACAGAATACTGGCAGTGCGCGGCATGCGGAAAATATTTTTCGGATGAAGCAGCCGCAAATGAGATAACGCAGGAGATGACGGTTATACCTATGAGCGGCCACAGCCTTGTGAAGACAGAAGCTAAAGATGCGACATGTACAGAGGCGGGCAACACAGAATACTGGCAGTGCACGGCATGCGGAAAATATTTCTCGGATGAGAACGCATCAAATGAGATCACGGCAGATGATACGGTTATCGATGCATTGGGACACACGCCCGAGATCAAAGGCGTAAAAGAAGCTTCCTGCACACAGGAAGGATACACCGGCGATAAGGTTTGTTCGGTATGCGGCAAGACATTGGAAAAGGGAACAACAGTTGAAAAACTCGCCCATAATTTTAAGGACGGAAAATGTACGGTATGCGGAGCGAAAGATCCAAATTATGTTCCGAAAGAACCTGAACAACCTACAAAGCCTGAGCAGACTACAAAGCCTGAGCAGACTACAAAACCTGTACAGGCAGGAAATGCCCCAAAACCGAATGCAGATAATGGAAACGTTACGTCAGCTCCTACAGGCGATGAAAGCAATGTATTGGGCTGGGCGGTTGTGATCGCAATAGCATCAGCAGGCGCTGCGGCGGCCATTGCAGGCAGAAGACATAAAAAATAAATATTAAAATTAAAATTTAACGTATAATAAAAGCGGTGCAGTCTGTCGGCTGCACTGTTTTTATTTCACAGAAAACTCTGCTTTTATGAAAAAACGGTGAAAAAACGGCGCGCGAGGATCTGACAGCTTGACATTGACATATCACATGATAGAATATAAATTTGTATGATTAGAATTATCGCACAGGGAGGGAAAACCGTGAAAATATACGAAGAATTAGTAGCAAGAGGCCTGATAGCGCAGGTTACAAACGAAGAGAAAGTACGAGAACTTATAAACAACGGAAACGCTACGTTTTACATAGGATTTGATCCGACTGCAGACAGTCTTCATGTCGGTCACTTTATGGCGCTTTGCCTTATGAAGAGACTTCAGATGGCAGGCAACAAGCCTATCGCCCTTTTAGGAGGCGGAACAGGTATGATCGGAGACCCGTCAGGAAAAACTGATATGCGTAAGATGATGACTAAGGAAACCATCGAGCACAACATCGAATGCTTTAAGAAACAGATGAGCAGATTCATTGATTTTTCCGACGGAAAGGCAATGATGGTAAACAATGCCGACTGGCTCCTTGATCTCAACTATGTTGATATGTTAAGAGAAGTCGGACCTTATTTCAGCGTAAACAATATGCTCCGCGCAGAATGTTTTAAACAGCGTATGGACAGAGAACTCGGACTCAGCTTTCTTGAATTCAACTATATGATAATGCAGAGTTACGATTTCTATGTATTATATCAGAAATACGGATGCAACCTTCAGTTCGGAGGAGACGATCAGTGGAGCAATATGCTTGCAGGCCGTGAGCTTATCCGCAAAAAAATGGGTCTTGAGGACAAGGATGCGAAAGCTGAGGCAATGACCATCACGCTTCTTCTTAATTCGGAGGGCAAGAAGATGGGCAAGACTGTGAGCGGCGCCGTATGGCTCGATCCCGAAAAGACATCTCCTTATGATTTCTATCAGTACTGGAGAAACGTCGGCGACGCCGATGTTCTCAAATGTCTCAGAATGCTTACATTCCTTCCGCTCGAGCAGATCGATGAGATGGACAAATGGGAGGGAAGCCAGCTTAACAAAGCAAAAGAGATCCTCGCATACGAGCTGACGGCTCTCGTTCATGGCGACGAAGAAGCGAAAAAGGCACAGGACGCTGCAAAATCTCTCTTCGGAGGTTCGGCAGACAATGCGAACATTCCGTCATTGGAGATTTCAGCGGATGAAATCGAAGGCGATACGATCGACGTTATCACTCTTCTTGTCAAAGCTGAAATGGTATCAAGCCGTTCAGAAGGAAGACGTGCCATCGATAAAGATAAGAGCGTTTCGATTGACGGAGAAAAAATCACGGATGTATTCGCGACTGTTGAGAAGAGCAGACTCGCCGACGGAGGAATACTCCTTCAGAGAGGCAAAAAGAAATTCAAAAAGATATCATTAGTGTAATGATATATACAGGGAGATAACAATGAAGAAATACGGTGTAAATGAATTGAGAAAAATGTTCCTGGATTTTATGGAGAGCAAGGGACATTTGGTAATGAAGAGCTTTTCGCTCATTCCTCAGAATGACAAGAGCGTTCTTCTTATAAATGCGGGAATGACTCCCCTCAAACCTTATTTTACGGGAGCAGAGATACCGCCGAGAAAAAGAGTTGCCACATGCCAGAAATGTATCCGTACCGGTGATATCGAAAATGTCGGAAAAACGGCGCGTCACGGCACTTTCTTTGAGATGCTCGGAAACTTCTCGTTCGGAGATTACTTTAAACATGAAGCGATCGCATGGTCATGGGAATTTCTTACGAAAGTCGTCGGACTTGACGAGAACAGACTTTATCCGTCTGTTTATATCGATGACGACGAAGCGTACAATATCTGGAAAGATGAGATAGGCATCGCTCCGGAAAGAATCTTCAAATTCGGAAAAGAAGACAATTTCTGGGAGCACGGCGCAGGACCGTGCGGCCCGTGTTCCGAGATCTACTATGACCGCGGAGAAAAATACGGATGCGGAAAACCGGACTGTACCGTAGGCTGCGACTGCGACAGATACATGGAGATCTGGAATAACGTATTTACACAGTTTGACAATGACGGACACGGAAATTATACAGAACTTGAAAACAAGAACATCGATACAGGAATGGGTCTTGAGAGACTTGCAAGCGTTGTTCAGGATGTGGATTCTATCTTTGACGTAGATACTATACAGGCCCTCAGAAATAAAGTCTGTGAGATCGCAAAAAAAGAATATATGAAGAAACACGAAGACGATGTTTCGATCCGTCTTATCACAGATCATATCCGTTCGGCTACATTTATGATATCAGACGGTATCATGCCTACAAATGAAGGACGCGGCTATGTTTTGAGACGTATAATCAGACGCGCGGCACGTCACGGAAGACTTCTCGGAATTAATGATCTTTTCCTTGAAGAGCTTGCTGCAACCGTTATTGAAGGAAGCAAGGACGGATATCCTGAACTTGAAGAAAAACAGGATTTTATCTTTAAAGTTCTCAGAAATGAAGAAAGCCAGTTTAACAAGACTATCGATCAGGGACTTAAGATACTGAGCGATATGGAAGAGAAGATGGCAGCATCGGGAGAAAAGATCCTTTCAGGCGAAGACGCGTTCAAACTCTATGATACTTACGGATTCCCGATGGATCTTACAAAAGAGATCCTTGAAGAAAAGGGATACGGAATAGATGAAGAAGGATTCAAGGCGGCTATGGATGTGCAGAAGGAAACTGCGCGCGAGGCAAGAAAATTAAGCGGAGCCAATGATTCATATATGGGCGCCGACGCTACCGTATATGATGAGATAGATCCTTCGATAACAACGGAATTCGTAGGATATAACAGCCTTACGGCTAAATCAAAGATAGTTGTTCTGACTGATGAAAAAGAGATCCGCAAAGATCTTATGGAAGGCGAGAGCGGAACAGTGATCGTATCGGAAACTCCGTTCTATGCTACAATGGGCGGACAGGAAGGCGATACAGGCGTTATCACTACTGCAAACGGAACGTTTGAAGTAAAAGAGACAAAGAAGATCCGCGGAGACAAGGTTGCTCACGTAGGAGTTATGGTTCAGGGAATGCTTTCGGTCGGAGACGAGGCAGAGCTTAAAGTCGAGACAGCGGCGAGACGCGATACATGTAAAAACCATTCGGCAACCCATCTTCTTCAGAAAGCGCTCAAGACAGTGCTCGGATCTCATGTAGAGCAGAAGGGTTCTCTCGTTACTCCGACAAGACTGCGTTTTGACTTTTCACATTTTGAAGCTATGACAAATGACGAGATCAAAGAAGTGGAAAGACTCGTAAATGAGGCCATCGAAGAGCAGTATGAAGTAAAAACAGATGTCATGGATATCGAGGACGCTAAAAAGACAGGCGCTATGGCTCTTTTCGGAGAAAAATACGGCGAAAAGGTTCGTGTTGTAAACATGGGCGGATATTCGATCGAGCTTTGCGGCGGTACACATGTATCAAATACGGCGCAGATAGGTCAGTTTAAGATCATATCTGAAGCAGGTATCGCTTCAGGCGTAAGACGTATTGAAGCTCTTACGGGACGCAATGTGCTTGAATATTATGCAAATATCGAAGATAAGCTCAACAAGAGCGCTGCTCTCCTTAAGGCGTCGGCAGATGAGCTTGAAGGAAAGATCACTCATCTTTTAAATGAAAATAAAGAACTCAAATCAGAGAATGAATCATTAAAGAGCAAGCTCGCAAAAGGAGCCGTGTCTGACGTTATGAACTCTGTTACGGAGATTAAAGGCGTTAAACTGCTTGCGGTATCTGTTCCTGAGCAGGACATGAACTCCCTCAGAAATTTAGGCGACGAGCTCAAGGCGAAACTCGGCGAAGGCGTTGTCGTACTCGCCAGTGAAAAGGGCGGAAAAGTAAGCCTTTGCGCTATGGCTACCGACGAGGCAGTTAAAGCAGGCGCGCATGCCGGAAATATCGTAAAAGCCGCGGCTTCTATCGTCGGCGGCGGCGGAGGCGGACGCCCGAATATGGCAACCGCAGGCGGAAAAGACGCATCAAAGATACCGGATGCAATCGCGGCAATTCCTTCTATTGTAGAGGAAATGCTGAAATAAGATCGCAAAGAAAGGTTGGAACTCTTAATTGGCGAATAAAGAAGTATCAGTACAGAAAAAGAAAGAATTGAAAGAGGCTATGTACGAATGGCTCGGCAAAAATGAAGAAGAATTCAGACAGCTGATGTCATACTACAGATGCGCCATGATGGAGATCGAAACAAAGTTTAATGTGCTCAAAGAAGAGCTTTCATTAAAATTTGACAGAAACCCAATTGAAGGCATCAGAACACGTATTAAGACGACAGATAGTATTTTTGAGAAGCTTATCAGAAGAGAGTTCCCTGTTACTATGGAAAGTCTTGAGAGAAATATCAACGATGTGGCGGGAATCAGAGTGATCTGTTCCTTCCCGTCAGATATTTATCAGCTGGCTGATGCGCTTTTGTCACAGGACGATATAATCCTTATCGAAAAAAAGGATTATATGAAAAATCCTAAGCAAAACGGGTACAGAAGTCTCCATCTGATTGTTGCTCTGCCCATATTCCTACATGATCACAAGAAAATGATGACGGTAGAGATACAGTTCAGAACTATCGCTATGGACTGGTGGGCAAGCCTTGAACACAAGATCAGATACAAGAGAAATCTGCCGAATCTCCCTGAGATAGAGGAATCTCTTTTAAGATGCGCTTTAAGAAGCTATTATCTCGATCTTGAAATGGAAAATATTTACAAGACGGCTATCGGTGAAAGCGACAATACAAAACCGCTTTTCAGCGACAGAAAAATGAAGCAAGAAGGAAAACAGTAAATGTCTGAAGATTTAAGAAATATAGAAGATGTTGATGAAAACGAAAACATCGAAGATAAATCAGGCGATGACAATGATGAATATGAGAAAGTCTGTTTCATGTGCAGAAGGCCGGAAAGTAAAGCCGGAAAGCTGATGAATTTCGGATTTAACATGTTCATATGTCCTGACTGTATGCAGAAGAGTATGGACGCCATGCAGAGAAGTCCGATAAATATCAACGACATGATGAGCAATATGCCGGGTGATATGAATCTCGGAGACATGATCGCATCGGCGCAGATACCGAGGACACAGCAGGTTAAAAAGCGTAAGGAAAAACCGAAAAAGGCGGTTCCGCAGCTTGATATAAAGAATATACCGGCTCCTCACAGAATCAAAGCGCAGCTTGACGATTTTGTTGTGGGACAGGAACAGGCAAAAAAAGTTATGTCTGTTGCGGTATATAATCATTACAAGAGA
>CASDUB010000045.1 GCA_949283905.1 uncultured Lachnospiraceae bacterium
AAAGACGCGGCAGGCGCGACGCTTTGTATTCCGACGGCGTTTTATTCTTATAACGGAGAAGCTCTCGATCAGAAGATTCCTCTTCTTCGTTCGATGGATGCTATCGACAGACAGGCCGTGAGGATGCTTCGTATTTTCGGAAATACGACAGTTAAGAAAGTTACGACAAGTATCGGTATTGAACAGGAATATTTCCTTGTAGACGCTAAAAAATTCAAACAGAGAAAAGATCTTGTTTATACCGGACATACTTTGTTCGGCCATATGCCTCCTAAAGGACAGGAAATGGACGATCATTATTTCGGAATGATTCGTCAGAAGATTGCTTCATTTATGAAAGATGTAAATGTAGAGCTTTGGAAAATGGGCGTTCCTGCGAAAACACAGCATAATGAAGTCGCTCCGGCTCAGCATGAACTGGCTCCTATCTTTGAACAGGCAAATATTGCTATTGATCACAACCAGATCATTATGCATACGCTGCGCCGTACGGCTTCGGCACACGGAATGAAGTGTATACTTCATGAAAAGCCGTTTTCGGGCGTAAACGGTTCAGGAAAACACAACAACTGGTCCCTTGTTACAGATGAAGGAAAAAATATAATCGATCCCGGCAAGACGCCTCATGAGAACAAGCAGTTCTTATTCCTGCTCTCATGTATCGTAAAAGCTGTGGATAAACATGCCGGACTTTTGAGGGAGTCGGCTGCGGATGCAGGCAACGATCTCAGACTCGGAGCTGATGAAGCGCCTCCGGCAATTGTTTCGATATTCCTCGGCGAACAGCTTGAGGATGTGGTTAAACAGCTTATTGAAACCGGAGAAGCTACCCACAGCATCACGGGTGAAGTTCTTCATACCGGAATCAGAAGCCTTCCTGATTTTAACAAGGACGCTACAGACAGAAACAGAACTTCTCCTTTCGCCTTTACGGGAAATAAATTTGAATTCCGTATGGTAGGAGCGAAAAATTCCGTTGCAGGTTCTACAATAGTTTTAAATACCATCGTTGCGGAAGCCATCAGCGATGCATGCGATATCATTGAGCAGGCGGAAGATAAAGAAAAGGCGATTCACAACGTAACGGTGCGCAATTTTATCGAGCATCAGAGAGTGCTGTTCGCCGGAAACGGATATTCGGAAGAATGGATAGAAGAGGCAAAAAGAAGAGGCCTTCCTAATCTTGAGACAACGGTTGACGCTATTCCGGAGCTTACAAAAGAGCAGACGATAAAGATGTACGAAAAATTCGGTGTATTCTCGGAAAACGAACTTCGTGCGAGAGAAGAGATGAAGTACGAGAATTACAACAAGACACTGAATATAGACGCAAGAGTTATGGTCGATATCGCTGGAAAACACATAATTCCGTCCGTCATCAAATATACAAAGGTACTTGCTGACGATATAAATTCAATGAAAGCAGCGGGATTTGAAGACACATCTGTTCAGGAGGAGATGCTTGAACGGATCAGCCGTCACCTTAAAGCAGCTTATACGGCGTTAAAGGAACTTGTAATTGTTGACAAAAAAGCAAATACGATCGAAAACGCCAAAGAGCAGGCGGAATTTTACCGTGATCATGTTGTGCCTCAGATGGCAGCCTTAAGAAAACCTATCGACAGGCTTGAGATCCTTGTCGACAAAGATTACTGGTCAATGCCTTCTTACGGTGATCTTTTATTTGATGTATGATTTAAATAAGGGCAGAGCGTTTATGCTTTGCCCTTATTTTTCTTGAAATTTTAAATGATTTATGAGAGAATTAGCAGTTAGGGAAAAAAGTAAAATATCAACTTTAATTTAAAGGGGCAAAAAATGATAGATTTTAATAAACCGGCTTATCTGGGAAAAGAAATAGATTATATAAAAGATGCAATTGAAAACAGCAAACTTTGCGGCGACGGTATCTTTACAAAAAAATGCTCTCAGTGGATGAAGGATGAGCTCAAGACAAAACATTGCCTTCTTACGACTTCATGCACCCATGCGCTTGAGATGTCTGCGTATCTTGCGGATATACAGCCGGGAGACGAGGTAATAATGCCGTCGTATACTTTTGTTTCGACTGCTGACGCATTTGTTTTAAGAGGGGCAAAGATCGTATTTGTTGACATCAGACCGGATACGATGAACATAGATGAAACAAAGATAGAAGACGCCGTTACGGAAAAAACAAAAGCTATTGTTCCTGTTCATTATGCCGGCGTTGCTTGCGAGATGGACACGATTATGGGCATTGCAAAAAAATATGATCTCAAAGTTGTCGAAGACGCGGCTCAGGGCGTTCACGCCTATTATAAGGGTAAAGCTCTCGGAACCATCGGTGATTTCGGATGCTTTAGTTTCCATGAGACAAAGAATTATACCATGGGCGAGGGCGGAGCTATTCTTTTTCAGGACGATAAATATCTTGAAAAAGCAGAGATCTTAAGAGAAAAAGGTACCGACAGGAGTAAATTTTTCAGGGGTCAGATAGATAAATATACATGGGTGGATTTCGGATCGTCATATCTTCCGAGTGAATTAAACGCGGCGTATCTGTACGCTCAGCTTGAAAACGCGGATGCGATCGATAAAAAGAGAATGTACGTTTGGAATTTCTATCATGAAAAACTTGAAGAACTTGCTGACAGAGGGCTTATTGAAAGACCTGTGGTGCCTGATTACGCTGTTCACAATGCCCACATGTATTATATAAAGGTAAAAGATCTTGACGTCAGAACGAGACTGATAGCACATCTGAAAGAAAATGGAGTATGCGCAGTATTTCACTATATTCCGCTTCATTCCGCTACGGCAGGAAGAAAGTTCGGACGTTTTCACGGGGAGGATGTATATACGACAAAAGAAAGCGAAAGACTTATAAGACTTCCTATGTTTTACTCGCTTTCTAAGGAAGAAATGCAGAAAGTAGTGGACGCCATATATTCATTCCCTGATTTTAAATAAAAAGAGGATTCAGTTTTGTCTAAATTAGGAAAAATACTTAAGAAGATAAGACCATATACGATACAAAAGGGGTTCCGATATCTGAAACATTACGGTTTTAAAGAATTTATGATAAGGCTGCGTGAACGTATGGAACCGGAAGAGGTTCCTTATGGACCGTGGTATGAAAAACATAAAAGAACGGAAGCCGAACTGGAAAAACAGCGAAAAACAAAATTTAAAAAAGACATAAAAATAAGCATTGCAGTACCTGTTTTTCATACGGGAGAGCGTTTTCTTCGCGAAATGATAGAGTCGGTACAGAAACAGTCGTATTCCAACTGGGAACTCTGTATAGCGAACGCAAGTCCGGAAGATGAAAAGATGAACGCCGTAATACGCGAATATTCCGAAAAAGACGGGCGTATAGTTGTTAAGGAACTTGAAAAAAATGAAGGTATCGGTGCAAATACGAACCGTGCTTTTGAAAAGGCGACAGGCGACTATATAGGACTTCTCGATCATGACGATCTGCTCGCGCCGGATGCGCTTTTTGAGGTTGCCCGCGCCGTGCAGGAATATGATTCTGATGTGATCTATACGGATGAAGATAAGGTTTCGGGAAATGAGCTTGAACACTCACAGCCGCATTTTAAACCGGATTTTAATATAGATCTTTTAAGAGCCAACAATTATATCTGTCATTTTCTCGTGGTGAGAAGATCAATAATCAAGGGTGTCGGCGGATTCAGGGCAGGATTTGACGGAGCCCAGGATCATGATTTTATATTCAGATGCGTTGAAAGTTCAAAAACAATAACGCATATTCCGAGAATCCTGTACCACTGGAGAACTCATCAGGCTTCAACGGCGGATAATCCGGCGAGCAAGCTGTACGCTTATGAGGCGGGAGTGCGTGCGGTTGAAGGCAATCTTGAAAGAAGCGGCGAGATCGGTCATGTTGAAATGACGAAGGATTACGGATTTTATAAGGTTGTTTACCCGGTTCAGGGAGAACCTCTTGTTTCTATAATAATCCCGAACAAAGATAACATGCCCACCCTTAAGACGTGTATAGATTCGATACTGAATATTTCAACATACCGAAATTTTGAGATAATTGTCGTAGAAAACAACAGTGTTTCAAAAGAAATATTTGATTATTATAAAGAAATCGAAAAAGATGAACGGATCAGAGTGATCACCTGGGATAAGGGATTCAACTATTCGGCGATCAACAATTTTGCGGTTAAACATGCAAAAGGCGATTATCTGCTGTTTGTAAATAATGATATAGAAGTCATCACTCCGGGATGGATTGAAGGACTTTTGGGAAACGCGCAGCGAAAAACGGTTGGCGTTGTCGGATGCAAGCTGTATTTTCCGGATAAAACAATACAGCATGCCGGCATTATCATCGGTATAGGAGGCATAGCCGGACATGCGTTCTTAAATATGCCGGGAAACAGAACGGGATATCTTCACAGAGCTTCGACTCAGGTGGATTATTCGGCGGTTACTGCAGCGTGCATGATGATGCCTAAAAAAGTATTTGAAGAGGCCGGAGGCTTTGAAGAGAAGCTGGCCGTTGCGTTTAACGATGTTGATCTTTGCCTTCGGGTAAGGCAGATGGGTTATCTTGTGGTATATGATGCGTACGTCGAGATGACGCACTATGAGTCTAAATCAAGGGGTTCGGAAGATACCGAGGAAAAAGTAAGGAGATTTCAATCGGAGATCGAGTTCATGCGTACCAGATGGATCGATCTGCTGAAAAAAGGAGATCCTTATTACAATCCGAATCTGACTTTATCAAAATGGAACTTTTCGCTGAAGGCCGGGAAGTAGGAAAATATGAACAGAGTATCGGTGATAATACCGAATTATAACGGAAAACATTTTTTAAAGCCGTGTCTTGAGGCGCTCAAAAATCAGAGCATGACGGATTTTGAGATCGTTGTCGTTGATAACGGTTCTTCCGACGGAAGCGTTGAGATGATAAAGGATTCATATCCTGAGATAAGGCTGATAGCTTTTGAAGAAAACACGGGATTTTGCAAAGCGGTCAACGAAGGCGTAGGGGCTTCTGACTGCGAGTATGTGCTGCTTTTAAATAACGATACGGTGCCTTTTGAAAATTTTGTCGAGGAGCTGTATAAAGCTATTGATTCAAAACCTAAAGCCTTTGCCTGCGCTTCGTGCATGCTGACAGTTTCCGATAATACTATTCTTGACGGCGCGGGAGATCTCTATAATGCTCTGGGATGGGCTTTTGCAAGAGGAAAAGGCAGAAAAGCTTCTGATTTTAACAGAGAACAAAAAGTTTTTTCCGTATGCGCGGGAGCAGCGATCTACAGAAGAAAGCTTTTTGTGGAACTCGGGATGCTGGATGAAAATCATTTTGCATATCTGGAAGATCTCGATCTGTGCTACAGAGCAAAGATACAAGGATATGAGAACTGGTATATACCGTCGGCGAAAGTTGTTCACGTCGGAAGCGGAACTACAGGTTCGGCTTATAATGAATTTAAAGTAAGGCTTTCGTCGAGAAATAATGTATATATCATTTACAAAAATATGCCTGCTTTTCAGAGAATCCTGAACGCGCCTTTTTTGGCGGCAGGATTTGCCGTTAAAAGACTTTACTTTAAAAGGAAAGGCTTTGGGGAAATATATGCGAAGGGCCTTAAAGAGGGGAAGAAGTTCGCCAAAAGCGATGAGGGAAGAAAACGCAGGCAGAAATTCAGACTTAAATATCTGAAAAATTATTTTTCCATACAAATTGAATTGTGGATAAATATGTTCAAGCGCAGATAATAATCTCGCTGCCGTTTCGAGACTCTTTAACGTGCTGTCGATACACTGTACTTGATAAATCATATGCAGTATAGTATAATTCACGTTTAAGAGTAAAAAGAAAGGATGAAATATGAGCGAATCACAGATACATCTCAGCAGGGCTCTTATACTGGTGGATGCTGTTATTGTTATAGTTTCATATATTTTAGCGTGGTTTATCAGATTCAGAACCGATCTTCTGGGTAAAGTATACGCAGGACTTTCGTTTTCAT
Organism: uncultured Lachnospiraceae bacterium; assembly: GCA_949283905.1. Taxonomy (GTDB): domain Bacteria; phylum Bacillota; class Clostridia; order Lachnospirales; family Lachnospiraceae; genus Alectryocaccobium. Next base: position 6,003 of record CASDUB010000045.1, read on the forward strand.
ATTATATGCAGGCGCTTATATATATCGTCCCGCTGTTTCTCTTTTTAAATTATATTTTTAATTTATATGTGCCGATGATGACGCAGCGCCGTTATAAAGAGGCGGGAAACATTATTAAAGCGAATATAGTTGCCGTTTTGATAATGATCGGTTTCCTCTATGTCGCGAAGCAGGAACATTTCGCCCGCAGCATGATAGTTGCGTTTGTGTTTATAAATATAGTTCTGGACGGCCTTGTCAGAAATATAATAAGAACTATAATGAAAAAGACCGCAAGAAAGAGTGTTAACAGAAAAAACATTCTGCTTGTGGGCTACAGCGATTCGGCGGAAGAATTTATCAACAGAGTAAAAGGATTTCCCGAGCTGGGATACGATATCGTCGGAATACTCGACGATGTGATTGCGGAAGGAACCCAGTACAGAGGAATACAGGTGATTGGAAGATTATCGGCGCTCAGGGACATACTTCCCGCCAACAATGTCGACGAAATAGCAATCACGCTTTCTCTTGATCAGTTTTATAAACTTAAATCAATAGTTACGGAATGTGAAAAATCAGGTGTTCATACAAAATTCATACCTGACTATTATAATGTAATTTCGACAAAGCCGCATACGGAAGATATGCTCGGACTTCCTGTTGTAAATATCAGATACGTTCCGCTCAGCAATTTCTTTTATGCGACTGTCAAGAGGATCGGAGATATTGTCGGTTCTCTGATATGCCTTGTTATCTTTTCGCCTGTAATGCTTTTTGCGGCTATCGGAGTAAAGGCAACTTCACCGGGACCGCTTATATTTAAACAGGTAAGGGTGGGCCTTCATAATAAGAATTTTGAAATGTATAAGTTCAGATCCATGAAGGTTCAGGATGAAAAAACAGAGAAAAAGGGCTGGACTACGAAAGACGACCCGAGAGTTACAAAATTCGGAAAGTTTATCAGAAAAACAAGTATAGATGAGCTCCCGCAGCTTGTAAATGTTTTAAAGGGTGACATGTCACTTGTGGGTCCGAGGCCTGAAAGACCGCAGTTCGTTGAAAAATTCCGTGAAGAGATACCTCGATACATGATCAAGCATCAGGTAAGACCGGGTATCACGGGATGGGCTCAGGTAAACGGATTCAGGGGAGATACGTCTATCAAAAGAAGAATCGACTGTGATCTTTATTATATAGAAAACTGGTCCATAGGACTTGACATAAAAATCTTGTTTCTAACAATTTTTAAGGGGTTTGTTAATAAGAACGCTTATTAACATAAAAAATAGGAGCTTAAATTATGGCAGGGAATAAACATAATAAAGCAAACATCAGAAACAAAAGAAAGCAGCAGTTAAGAAAGAGAAGAAGGGTACTGATAGCTGAGATCATAACGATAGTAGTTTTATCGGTAGTGCTGTTTGGAGCGATCTGGTTTGCGAAAAAGATGTCACTTGTAAATCATGTGGAACTGGACTCATCTAAAGTTCAGACATCTACCGAGTATAATAAACAAAATTCCGGCACAGCGGATACGAATACCGGTACTGATCAGACGCAGCAGCAAACGCAGGAGGCGACAGATCAGCAGACGTCAAATCTTACGGGGCGCGACATAATCGCTCTTGTCGGACTTGATTCAAGACCGGACGAGCCTGAAGTAAAGAACAGCGACACTATGATCATATGTGTTATAGATCATAACGCAAAGACGATCAAGCTCTGTTCCGTTATGAGAGATACATATTTAAATATTCTCAAAGATTACTACGGAAATGAGAATTATTATGCAAAGGCGAATGCCGCTTACAATTACGGCGGGCCGGAGCAGTTCCTTTCAATGCTCAATCTGAATCTTGATCTTGATATCGAGGAGTTTATGACGGTTGACTTTACCGTGCTTGCGAAAGTGGTGGATCTTCTCGGC
>CASDUB010000046.1 GCA_949283905.1 uncultured Lachnospiraceae bacterium
AATTATAATTCAAACCATAATGTAATGCAATATTATATTAGAAAGTGAAATCAATAAAAAATAAAGCTTTTTATCATACATGCATAAAGTTTCTGATTATATATGCACTGAAATATTGCGGTATTTACTCATTTGTGTGTATAATAATTAATAATGCTTGCAAGGAGATGATGTATCATGGATAAGGAGTATTTGTTTACTAATTCACATATTTTAGCATGGCTTAAGTATTTTTCGGAAAATACGAAAATCGATCTCGAAAAAGTTAAGATCCTCGATATTACAAGAAAAAATAAAAATCTCATTCCAACAGTAGAATCTCATAAATGTGTTCTTGTATTCACGGAGGCGGGACACCCTGACATTTTTTATAAGATGTTCAATGCCGGACTCGGTGAATGCACCGTCATATACAATGAGGGCAGCGAGCCGACAGGCGAGATAAAAGAATCAAAAGTATATGATATGCTCAACAGAGGAATTAACGCTTCGGCAGGAATGATAATAATCAATGACAATGCGAGAAGCACTGTTAAATTCGGAATGGACAATCAGGTTTTCGCGAGCGGATCCGTTCGCTATGTAGGATCTGAGATCAGAGCTGTTATCCTGAGCAAGATGCAGATTGATGAACATAAAAACGTTTGTGCCATTTCAAGCGAATCAATAGCGGTAGAAGCCGCAATGATGGCGGGAGAAGGAACTGTCATAGCCGTTGAATACAGCGAGCGCGACAGACAGACACTTGAAGAAAACGTAAATCAGTTTGGAATACAGAACATAAATATCATCGATCATGTTGATGAAGAACAAATGAAGGGACTTCCCATTCCGGATGTTACGATGCTTGTTGCTTCGGCAAGCATGGAACAGGAAATGAAATACATGCTCAGCATCAATCCGGATATGGAATTTGTAATCTATACACTTGATTTCAAGACGGCGGCACAGACGGAGGAAATATTTGCCGAACTGGGAATAGGAGAGCCTGATATCACGCAGATCATAGTATCAAAGATGACAAGCAAGCATACATTTGAAACACAGCCTGCGCCTTGGATTATAACTAGAAAAATGTGATTTGAATAAACGGCGGCAACCGGTCATTTTATGCTATTGCGTAAAATCGATCGCTGCCGCTTTGTTTTTACGGGGGATTAATATGGAAACGAGGAATGAATTTCGAAGAAGAGTTAAAGATACGCTGTCAAAGATAGATCCCGAAGTTCTGAAATATGATGAATCGGAATTCTGGATGATCCGTTCCGCATATGAATATGTGGATTATTACGCGACGGCAAACAGGATGTGGAATACAAAGATAGCGCTTCCGCTGGCAAGAGGACTTCATGACGGCGCCCACAGAAAATCCATGATAGTAAAAGACGGCGAGATGTATCGTCTTCCTTATCTGATTCATCCGCTGCAGGTGTGCCGTATGATTATAGATCTTCAGATCGCGATCACAAAGGAAGAAGAGGATATACTGATAGCGTCTGCTCTCTGTCATGATATGATAGAGGACATTCCTTTTGAAAACGGCGGAACTGAAATGTACACCGACTTTTATCTTGACAAGGCGGTGTATGACACTGTTAAGACGGTTTCAAAACGATGTGATTTCACCGAAGAGGAAGAAAAGGAATTTTTCAATAATATAGAAAACAACAAGCTTGCTTTGCTCGTAAAGCTTTCCGACAGGGGAAACAACGTGGAAGATCTTTATAATATGTCCATTTGGAAGGTCCATGAATATGCCGACGAGACAAGAAAGTATTTTATTCCGATGTGCGAGAACGCCAAAAGAAAATATCCGGAAATAAAGAGAAATATTCAGATGTTTAAAAATAAAATGGTGACGCTCATTAAATCGGCGGAAGTTTTATCTGACCGTTTTTCTGAAACAGAAGAAGACCTTCAGAGAAAGGTGCAGATATTAAGAGATGAAAACAGTCATTTGCGTCATACATGGCAGACGCTTTGGAATGAAGGAGGTACTTTCCATGAATGATATGTCTGAAAAAAAGAACGAAGAAATGGCAGAGATAAAAAAATTATATTATATCATTGATGAATATGCCGACGAGAGAGATCTGAAGATTACGAAGAAGTTTCTGCCGGAAGCCGATGCGCTGTTCAGGGAGAATTATCAAAAGGCGTATCCGGTAAAAAAAGAGGTATATACCTATTACGCATATGGAGTAAAGGTATGCAAACTGCTGATCGATCTTGAACTTCCTGTAAAAAGTGAAGAGATGGACATTATACTTACCGGAGCTTTAGGCAACGTCGTAAATGAAACGGTTTCTTTTCCGAAAAAAGGCAGAGAACTTTCGGATGAATTCGGACTGAATGATGAAATAATGCAGATAGTCGAACTTCTGACTCACAGGAAAATATCAAATAAAAAAGAAGAGGAAAGATATTACGAAGCGATTAAGAAAAATAAATTTGCTTTATTGATCAAAATCGTGGAAGTGGCAATAACAACAGAAGCGATCTATGAAAATTCATTTAAAGAGATCGATGAGTATGTCAGACTTATGCGGGAATATTTTTTCCCGATGTGTATTTATGCAAAAGAACAGTACAATGATCTCGAACTTGCGATAAGCGTTGTAATGGAAAAGGTAAAGCTTCTCGCCGATGTAACTGAGATACTAACAAAACGGTATCGAGACAGATGGAAAGCGCTTGTGGATGAAATGCTCGTGCTGCAGGAGGAAAATGCGAGATTGCGTGTGAGCATAAGGCAGATGGAAGAAGAAAAGAACAGCCGAATCTAGAAAAATAAAACGAAAATGAAATAAAAACGAAATAAATTCGAAACAATAACGACAAACTTATTGAGAATTAAAAAATTTTGTAGTATGATAAGACCAGCGATAAAAGGCCATGCAGACTGTAAATTTACAGGCGTGCATGGCCTTGTGGAGCGGAAAACACCGAAAAGTAGCCATTTTTCGCAGAAAAATGAGCGGATTTGAGGTGTTTTGAGGATTGCGGGAGTACGAAGTGCGTAGCAATCCGTGTCTTATATTGACAAGCGATAAAAGGACATGCGTACTGTGCTTGCACAGGCAATTTGTTTTGTGTCTTATGATAATTGATAAAAGGTGATCTGATATGAAACTTGGATTTATCGGATGCGGAAATATGGCAAAAGCTATGATTTCGGGCATCCTTGCAAAGGCAAACTGTTCAAAAGAGGACATTATGGCTTCGGCCGTAACCGAAAAAACTCTTTCTTATATTAAAAATGAACTGGGTATAATCGCAGAGCCTGATAACAAATGCGTAGCAAAATGGGCTGATATAATCATTCTTGCGATCAAACCGATATACATGGAAGATGTTATTAATGAAATAAAAGGCGAAGTGGATGAAAATAAGATAATAGTTACCCTTGCGCCGGGAAAAACGCTTTCATGGATACAGGAAAAATTCGGCAAAAAGACAAAAGTTGTCAGGACTATGCCAAATACTCCGGCGATGGTTGGCGAAGGCATGTCGGCGCTTTGTATTAACGAAAATGTAACAAAAAGCGACCTTGAAGCTGTTAAAACGATTTTTGAAAGTTTTGGAAAAGCCGAAGTAGTAAAAGAAAACATGATGGACGCCGTTGTCGGCGTCAGCGGAAGTTCTCCGGCTTTTGTTTTTATGTTTATAGAGGCTCTTGCAGATGCAGCTGTGGCTGAAGGAATGCCGAGAACTCAGGCGTATGATTTCGCGGCTCAGACAGTCCTTGGAAGCGCTAAGCTGATGCTCGAAACAGGGAAACATCCGGGAGAGTTAAAAGATATGGTTTGTTCACCGGGCGGAACGACTATCGAGGGCGTTGCATCCCTTGAAGATTCCGGATTTCGTTCCGATGTTATAAAGGCAGTCAGAAAAGCAGCAGATAAATCCAGGAGGATGTAGTATGATATATATTTTTTTGGCAGACGGATTTGAAGAAACAGAGGCTATCGCTACTGCGGACGTCATCATTAGGGGCGGTTCGGAAGTGAAACTTGTCTCCGTTACCGATACCAAGACTGTAACGGGATCCCATGGCATCAGCGTTCAGGCGGATATTATGTTTGAAGATTCCGATTATTCAGACGCGGAATTTCTTATACTTCCGGGAGGCATGCCGGGAACAACTAATCTCGCAAAACATGATAAACTTATTGCGCTTCTTAAGAAACAGAATTCTGCAGGAAAGAGGATCGCGGCAATCTGTGCGGCTCCTATGGTGTTTGGAACAAACGGACTTCTTGAAGGCAAAAAGGCAGTTTGTTTCCCGGGCTTTGAAGAATATCTTAAAGGCGCCGATGTACAGAGCGACAAAGCGATTACAGATGGAAATATTACGACAGGAAGAGGTCCTGGAGCTGCTCTTGATTTCGGACTTGAGATAGTATCTATTCTTCACGGCGCGAAAAAAGCAGAAGAAGTCTCAAAATCTATGGTTTACAGATAAGGAGAAACAGGTTTAAATGAAAGTTTTAGTTGCAGGCGGAGCAGGTTATATAGGAAGTCATACCTGCGTTGAACTGTTGAACGACGGATTCGAGGTGGTCGTGGCAGACGATCTTTCAAATTCAAATGAGATCGCGCTTCAAAGAATAGAAGAGATAACAGGAAAAAAAGTAAAGTTTTATAAAGACAATATTTGTGATGAAGAGGCTCTCGATAAGATCTTTTCTGAAAATGATATCGACGCCGTTATTCAGTTTGCCGGATTTAAGGCAGTCGGAGAATCTGTTCAAAAGCCTCTTGAATATTACAGAAACAATATTGAAGGCACGCTTCACATGTGCGAAGTGATGAGAAAACACGGAGTAAAAAAGATAATATTCAGTTCATCGGCCACAGTGTACGGCGATCCTGCGCAGATACCGATCACTGAAGAGTGTCCTAAAGGAACATGTACGAATCCGTACGGATGGACGAAATGGATGATTGAGCAGATGCTCATAGATATTGCGAATGCGGATAAGGAGTGGAAAGTAACACTTCTTCGTTATTTTAATCCGATCGGAGCGCATCCTTCAGGACTTATCGGAGAAGATCCGAAGGGTATTCCAAACAACCTGCTTCCGTATGTGGCGCAGGTTGCGGTAGGACGTCTTGAAAAACTCGGAGTATTCGGAAATGACTATGATACTCCCGACGGCACCGGAGTTCGTGATTATATTCATGTAATGGATCTTGCGAAAGGACATGTTCTCGCGCTTAAACATATGGATAAACAGGAGGGCGTTGATATCTTCAACCTCGGAACAGGACATGGGTACAGCGTTCTTGATATCGTTAAGGCTTTCGGAGAAGCATGCGGACACGAAATCCCGTATGAGATCAAGCCGAGAAGGGCAGGAGATATAGCCTGCTGTTATTGCGATCCTAAAAAAGCCGAGGAAGTACTTGGATTTAAAGCCGAAAACGGAATTGCTCAGATGTGCAGGGATTCATGGAACTGGCAGAGCAAAAATCCGATGGGATATGAAACTAAATAAATGATAAAGAGGAGATTATTTTGAAAAAATACAAAAAGATCGTTTCTTTGGCAGCATCAGCCGTGTTGGCGGTATCTTTGAGCGCATCGGCAGTTATGGCTCAGGAGCAGAACAAAACAGAGACATCAGATGAAGCAGGAAATGAAGTTGTCGAAAATGAATTATCTGATATAACAAAAGAAACGCCTGCTGTTTTCTGGGACAGGGAAAGCGGCAGCGATAAAAATAACGGACTTTCAAAGGAAAAGCCTGTTAAAAGCCTTGATAAGGTAAATGATATCGTTGAAGAGATTCTTGCGGCAGAAGAGGAAAGCTCAGAAGAAGCGACAGAAGACGAAGTAAAAGAAGCTAAATCTTCGGTGATTGTTGTAAATCTGTGCGAGGATGAAAAACTCACAGCAGACGAAGAAAGTGAAATAGAAGAATTCGGACTGCGTGTGGCTTTTATTTCAGATTATGAGAAAGCCTGCGAGGAAGCAGAGAACGGCGAAGAGGTCGCTGACGACGAGGATAAAACCGAAACAGATGTGACAGAAGATGAAGATAAGACCGATACAGATGTGACGGAAGAGGAAGATAAGACTGAAACAGATGTGACGGAAGAGGAAGATAAGACTGAAACAGATGTGACGGAAGAGGA
>CASDUB010000047.1 GCA_949283905.1 uncultured Lachnospiraceae bacterium
GCTGGTGCCATATCAGGAAGCAGTTCAAAATAACGGCCTTGAAAAACTTTTGCCGCCTCTTACAGAAGGACATTTGCTTGGAACTGATAACCTTGGACGTGATATCCTTGCCAGAATCATACATGGAGCGCGTTCGGCGTTAGAAATCGGTCTTATTTCAGCCGGAATTTCAATCGTGATTGCTACGTTTTTGGCATGTATCTGCGCGACAGTAGGAGGATGGGCAGACAACATTATCATGCGTATTGTCGACGTTATCAGCTGTATCCCTCAGCTTGTATTGGCGCTGGCGATTTGCGCGGCTCTTGGAAACGGTATCCCGCAGCTGATTTTGGCGCTTTTTATCTCGGGTATTCCGATGCTGATAAAGATGGTGCGTTCGGTGGCTCTGGGCGTTGCCAAAATGGATTATGTGGAAGCAACGACTGCTCTGGGAGCAAAGAGAGGTTTTATTATTCTCAAACATATCGTTCCAAATCTCGCATCAGTTATTATTATTAACGCAACAGCTCAGGTTTCTATGAACATTATGATGGGCGCGACTCTTGGATTCGTTGGTCTTGGCGTAAAGGCGCCGACTCCTGAATGGGGAACTATGCTTTCTGAAGGATTAAGTTATATGCTCAGATATCCTCACATGGTTATTATACCTGGTATTGTACTGGCTCTTGCGGCGTTGTTTATCAGTTCTCTCGGAGACTGCCTGCGTGATGCGATGGATCCGAAGTTAAAGGGAAGAGCATAAGGGGGTTCTTATATGAATGAAAAGTTACTCGAGATAAAAGACTACAGCGTCACATATACGACAGACAAAGTAGAGGCACATGCTGTAAATCATATCAATCTTTCGTTAAATAAAGGAGAAGTGCTCGGGCTTGTAGGAGAAACAGGCGCAGGAAAAACTACTACAGCTCTTTCAATTATAGGACTTTTGCCAAAATACGGAGTTAAGACAAGCGGCGAGATCATCTTTAACGGACAGGATCTTACAAAAATAAAAGAAAAAGAATACCGTAAGATCAGAGGAAATGATATTTCGATGATCTTTCAGGATCCTATGACCAGTCTTAATCCTGTTTTTAAAGTAGGAGATCAGATTGCTGATGTTATTAAAGCTCACAATCCTAAAATGGATCAGTTTGACGTTACGGCAAGGGTAAATGAGATCATGCAAATGGTAGGAATTCCTCCGGAAAGAAAGGAAGAATACCCGCATCAGTTTTCAGGCGGAATGAGACAGCGTATCGTTATTGCTATCGCGATCGCATGTAATCCGCATCTGCTTCTTGCGGACGAGCCGACGACTGCCCTTGATGTTACTATTCAGGCGCAGGTTATCAATATGATGAGAGAACTTCAGAATAAACTTCAGACATCAATCATTCTGATTACTCACGACCTGGGTATAGTTGCCAACTTCTGCGATAAAGTAGCTATCATGTATGCCGGAGAAATTATCGAGAGCGGAACACTGGAAGATATCTTTGACAGATCCCTTCCGCATCATCCGTATACGATCGGTCTTTTTGAATCGATCCCGAATATAAACGAAAAAACAGACAGGCTGAAACCGATTAAGGGTCTGACTCCTCATCCGTCAGAACTTCCGGAGGGATGTAAATTCCATCCGAGATGTCCGAAATGTATGGATATATGTAAAGCCGGAGCAAACCCTGAACTTTATGTAGATGGTACACATTGTATTCAATGCCATTTATTCAGTAATAACAAAGGAGAGTAAGTATGGCAGAAGAAAAAGTAATGATAGAAGCCAAAAATCTTATGAAATATTTCGACACGCCCAGAGGAAAACTGCATGCTGTCGATGATATTACCTTTAAAATCGAAAAAGGAAAAACATTAGGAGTTGTTGGCGAGTCGGGATGCGGAAAATCAACGCTTGGAAGGACGCTTATTCACTTGCTTGAATCTACCGGCGGTCAGATTTTCTTCGACGGAAAAGATATTACCAACGCAACCGGAAAAGAAATATTGGAATTGCGCAAACAAATGCAGATAATATTTCAGGATCC
>CASDUB010000048.1 GCA_949283905.1 uncultured Lachnospiraceae bacterium
AAGGTATGTTCTCAATGATGAACTATTTCCTTCCTCTCAAAGGCATCGCTTCAATGCACTGCTCAGCTAACTGTGATATGGACGGAAAACATACAGCTATTTTCTTCGGACTTTCAGGAACAGGTAAGACAACACTTTCAACAGATCCTAAGAGACGCCTTATCGGAGATGATGAGCACGGCTGGGACGACAACGGTATCTTCAACTTTGAAGGCGGATGCTATGCTAAGGTTATCGGTCTTGACAAAGAATCAGAGCCTGATATCTACAATGCAATCAAGAGAGATGCTCTTCTTGAGAACGTTACTGTTGACGCAGACGGAAAAATTGATTTCGATGATAAGAGCGTAACAGAAAATACACGTGTATCTTATCCTATCGATCATATTAATAATATTGCTTCAGAAGTTAACGGAATCTCAGCAGGTCCTGCTGCAGACAACGTAATCTTCCTTTCAGCTGATGCATTCGGAGTACTTCCTCCTGTTTCTATTCTTACACCTGAGCAGACACAGTATTACTTCCTTTCAGGATTTACTGCTAAACTTGCTGGTACAGAGCGTGGAATCACAGAGCCTACTCCAACATTCTCAGCTTGCTTCGGTCAGGCATTCCTTGAGCTTCATCCTACAAAATACGGTGAAGAGCTTGTTAAGAGAATGAACGCTAACGGAGCAAAAGCTTATCTTGTAAATACAGGATGGAACGGAACAGGAAAGAGAATCACTATCAAAGATACTCGTGGTATCATCGATGCGATCCTCAACGGAGATATCAAAACAGCTCCTACAAAGAAAATTCCTATCTTCAATTTTGAAGTTCCTACAGAACTTCCTGGAGTTGATCCTGCAATCCTTGATCCGAGAGATACATATGCTGATCCTTCTGTTTGGGAAGAGAAAGCTAAAGATCTTGCTTCAAGATTCCAGAAGAACTTCACTAAATATACAACAAATGAAGCCGGAAAAGCACTTGTTGCAGCCGGACCACAGTTATAAAGAATATTTAAATGATCATAATTTAAATAGAGGCGCAGCGCGGAATATATCCGTGCCGCGCCTTTTACGTTACATTTAGCTATCTAAAAAAAATAATAAAAAATAAAAAAAAGTCCAAAAACCTGCTTATTATTTCGGTTAAACTATGTTCGGAAACAAGATAAAAGACCATTTTAAATTACATTTTATACATATTAAGATTTAGAGAGGTTTAGATTATGAAGATGAACATGATGAACTGGATAAAAGATACGATCGCTGCTCCAAAGAAAAAAGCTATGCCTGTACTTTCTTTTCCTTCTACTCAGAAGATGGGAGTAACTATTCCTGAACTTGTAAAAAGCGCTGATCTTCAGGCTGAGGGAATTGCGTTCGTAGCTAAGCATACAGATGCAGCAGCAGCCGTAAGCTATATGGATCTTTCTGTTGAAGCTGAAGCATTCGGATCGGAAATTCAGTTTTATGAAGATGAAGTTCCGGCTGTAATTGGATGTATCATAGAAGAGATGGAAGACGCCGAGGCTCTTGAAGTACCGGAAGTCGGTGCGGCGCGTACAGGACTTTGTGTTGAGGCAATTAAGAAAGCATGTGAAATGATTACGGACAGACCTGTATTTGCCGGAGTTATCGGTCCTTTTTCTCTTGCGGGACGTCTTCTTGACGTTTCGGAAGCTATGTATTATTGTTACGATGAACCTGAGATGGTTACATTAACTCTTGATAAAGTTACTGAATTTTTGATCAAATACTGTAATGCATTTAAAGAGGCCGGTGCAAACGGCGTTGTTATTGCTGAGCCGCTGGCAGGTCTTTTGGATGCTGAACTTGCAGGAGAATTTTCTGCTCCTTATATGAAGAAAATAGTTGACGCTGTTCAGACTGACGAATTCATAGTTATCTACCATAACTGCGGTTCTTCAACTGTTGCGACTATCGATACAATAATTAATAACGGATGTAAAGTATTCCATTTTGGTAATGCTGTTGATATGAGAGATATCGTTCCGCTCATTCCTTCTGATTGTCTTGTTATGGGTAATATCGATCCTTCAAGCCAGTTCAGAAATGGAACTCCGGAAAGTATCTACAAAGCTACAACAGAGCTGATGAGTGATCTTTGTCCGAAATATCCGAATTTTGTTATTTCTTCAGGCTGTGATATTCCTGCCCTGTCACCTTGGGAAAATATTGATTCATTCTTTAAAGCTGTAGAGGATTATTACGCTTAAAATATCTCTATAAATAATAAAAGCGCTTCGACAATTATTCTTGTATATGAGAATACTCGCCGAGGCGCTTACTTTTATTTTATGATACCGGGGATTTAGGGAGTGCACAGCACGAAGAAATCACGACAGACTCATATAAAGCATCATTTAGTGCTTTCTTCTCTGAACTGTCTGGGTGTAATGCCCATTATCTTCTTAAATACCCTTGAATAATAACTTTGATCGTTAAATCCGCATGATATCGCCACATCAAGTATAGAGTGATCGGAATAAGAGAGCAGTCTCAGAGATTCGTCTATTCTGATCTTATTCAGATAATCCTTAAAAGACATTTTTGTTACCTGATTAAAGAGTCTTGACAGGTATGAAGGATTTAAGTTTACTTTTTGCGCGACTGTTATGAGAGATATATCTTCAGAATAGTGAAGGGCTATATATTCGCTTACATCGCGAATGATCCTGTTGCTCTTGTCTTCTGTGTGGTAAAGAGCGTTTGTAAAAATCTCAAGGTTGTCGGATAGTATAAATGTAATTTCATCAATTGAATCTGTTTTGTTAATGGAAGCGACAAGAGCTTCAGTCATCTTTAAAAGTTTTCTGCTCTCTGCGCCCTTTTGTATCACGAAATGAGCGATTGTTCCGCACAGCTGAATAGAGTAATTCTTAAAAAGCTGAATGTCATTATTTGTAAAATCACGTAATTCCAAAATAAAATCATTAAAAACTTTTTTCGATTCATCCAGATCGCTTGATCGTATGGTTTTTAATAAAATGCGCTCCGATTCAAAAGGATAATCTTTTGAGTCGTGATATCCTCCGAAATTATAATTCTCCAAAGCTTTGGATATGCGAGTCTGATGCATTATCCTTTTTTGATTTACGAGCATGATCTCTTTATATCCCGAAATGACATCGCCCATGAGATAATAGAGCAGCTGACGAGCTTTTTCGATAGATTTTTCATCAAGAATCGGTATTTCTTTAAGCAATTCGTCAGGATTTTTTTTGATCTCTTCATAACGGTAAAACGGACCTGCCATAATTCCGCCGCTCACAGCTTTAGTCGTATTTATGGGATAGATAAGAAAATTCAATTTGTAATCGCATAAAAAATCGTAAATTTCGCCGAGACGCGCGCATTCGGAAAGAGCGTCTATCCTTGCCTTTATAAAAACATCGGGATCAGGAAGATTATTTTCAATACGTTTATTCAGCGTCTTATTTTTGCCGATTTCCTCGCAGATTTCAGCCGATTCATTTAAGAGACAGACTTCGATCCCGGTGTAATAATTAAATAAAGAAAGAACAGATTGTAATTTACCTATTTCTATATTTGGATAATGAATTTTATTCATGATTTTCCCCGTTTATGACCGTTTGATTTTTGTGACCTTTTGTACCTTGACTCACATTATAAATCTGATTTTCGGATGCTTCAATTAAAATCAGCAAAAATTTTATTTTAGTTATAAAAAGGTAAAAATATTCATAATGTCCTTTTGGTAATAAACGTATTCTAAAGGTGTTAAAATGTAATTTAAAATTAAATTTAATAACTGTTTTAGGAGAATGATTATGAACAAATCTTGCGGAAAAGAAAAATATCCTAATTTATTTTCACCTATAAGAGTAGGAAATTTAAGATTTAAGAACAGGATAATCGCGGCTCCCACAAGCCCGAGCATGATAACGCCTGAAGGATATCTTATGCCGGAATCCGCCTATTATCTCGGTAAAAAAGCAGCCGGCGGCGCGGCTCTTGTTGATTGGGGAGAGGCAATCGTCCATGTTACGGGACAGTCCCATTCAAAGCAGGTGCGTCTTGATGTTACCGGAGTTCGTACAGGACTTTCATATGCCGCAAAAATGATTCATAATAACGGGGCTCTTGCAGGCATACAGCTGTCACACGGAGGAATGTACGGCGGTCTTTCAAGCGTCGGCGGCGCAGTTATAGCGTGCGACCATGCATGGGGACCTTCGGCATGCGTTATGCCAAGCGGAGAAACAGTAGAAGAGATGCCGCGTGAGATAATAGATACTATCATAAAGGCCTTTGCCGACGGCGCAAAGCTTTGTAAAGAGTGCGGATATGATATGGTACAGGTTCACGCAGCCCACGGATGGCTGTTTTCGCAGTTCCTTTCTCCTGTACAGAATAAAAGAACAGATGAATTCGGAGGAAGTCTTGAGAATAGGGCGAGATTTCTCGTAATGACATTAAAAGCGATCCGTGAAGCGGTAGGACCTATGTTCCCTATAGAGGTCAGACTTGCAGGCGACGACTTCGCCGATTTCGGAGTTCATCTTGAAGAAGAGATAGAAGTTGCAAAGATGATAGACGGTATTGTCGATATTATAAATGTTTCATGCGGACACCATGAAGTGCCGGAATTATTTACTGTGCAGACTCCAAGCGGATATTTTGAAAAAGGCTGTTACGTTTGGCTTGCTGCAGAGATAAAGAAAAATGTAAAATGTCTTGTATCATGTATGGGCGCAGTTAAAGATATAGATCTTATGGAGGAGATCATAGCTTCGGGAAAGGCGGATTTTGTAATGCTCGGAAGACCGCTTCTTGCTGATCCTTTCCTTCCCGAAAAGGCGCTTGAGGGTAAAACCGATGACATCACGCCGTGCATAAGATGCTATGAATGTTTTGGAGAAACACAGCTTGGAGAAGCTGTTAAATGTACCGTAAATCCTTGTACAGGAAATGAGATGTATGAAACGCCCGTAGGCAAAGCCGAGATAAAGAAGAAAGTTTTAGTAGTCGGAGGCGGTCCGGGTGGAATGCAGGCTGCCATCACTCTTAGAGAACGCGGTCATGAAGTTACGCTCGTTGAAAAATCGGATCATCTCGGAGGAAATCTTATTCCGGCAGGCTCGCCATTCGGAAAAGCCGATGTTCTCGAGTTAAATGAAGTTCTGAAGAGAAGAGTAGAACGCTCGGGAGCAAAGATATTGCTGAATACTGACGCCGATGAAGAGTTTGTAAGAGATTTTAATCCGGACGTTATGTTCCTTGCGGTAGGATCACGAGAAGTTGTCCCGCCGATTAAAGGGATAGATATGTCTCATGTAATCTCAGCTTCGGAAGCGGAACTTCATCCGGAGAAAGCCGGAGAAAAGGTAGTTATCATAGGCGGCGGCCTTGTGGGATGTGAAGCGGCAGTTTCCTTTGCTCATAACGGACATAAAGCTTCAGTTGTGGAAATGAGAAATGAAATTCTTCTTGAGTGCAATTTTATTTACAAAGGAGCCCTTGAATATCAGATCAAAAAGAACAATGTGGATGTACATACAGGCGCGGCGGTAAAAGAGATAAATCAGACGGGAGTTGTATTTGAAAAAGACGGTGTTCTGATTACTTTAGAAGCCGACACTGTAGTATATGCCGTAGGTTTCAGAGCTCCATATAACTTTGTGGATAAGATGTGCGATCTTGTTCAGAATACTATAGTTATAGGAGACTGCAAAAAAGTAGGACAGATCGGAAACGCGATAGATCAGGCATATCATATGGCAAAAATTGTCTGATATTTTAATTGATTAAAGATCGGAGGATGAGATTATGATGACGGAAAGAGAAAACTGGTTTGAAGTTTATAATCACGGAAAACCTGAGTGGACGCCTAACCTTTTTGATACATATCATTATGTAGAGACGAGCGCTTTTGCCAATAAGGGGTATGGACCTGACGGACGCGGCGGTATTGATCTTTATGGCGTAGAATGGATCTGTACAGAGGATACCGGTTGGATGGCTACTCCGAATCCGAGAAAAATACTTTTTGATTTTGAAGATATTGAAAACTGGAGAGATTATGTTCAGTTTCCGGATGTGGATTCTGTTGATTGGGCTGCAGCGGCAAAACGTGACCTTGAAGGTTTTAACAGAGATGAAAAAGTGCTTGTTCTATGGTCATTTGAAGGAAACTTTAACAGACTTCAGTCAATGGTAGGAACAGCCGAAGCGCTTATCGCTATGGTTGAAGAGCCGGAAGCATGCAAGGATTTCTTCGATGCTCATACTAAATTCCTTATGGATATAAATGATCGAATAATCGAATATTATAAACCCGACGTATTCGCCATGGGAGATGACTTTGCCGGCGCCGACAGTATGATGATCTCCAAAGATATGTATAATGAGCTTTTAAAGGAAAACGAGATGAAGCTCGGACACGGCGTATTAAAGCACAATGTGATTCTGGAACATCATATTTGCGGCTTTGCAGAACCGGTTATTGATGATATCATAGAAACAGGCGCGACTATATGGTCAACGGCACAGCCTATGAACGATCTTGTAGGAATACAGAAGAGAGTAGGCGACAAGCTTATGATAGACGGCGGATGGAATTCGACAGGTTCGTTTAATTTTGACGGAGCGTCGGAAGAAAGCGTAAGAGCAGAATCAAGAAGATGCCTTGACACATATTTTAACAATGGATTTTATCAGTGCATGCCTGTTATAGTAGGAAACGGAGAGCATTTTGAGAACAGATGCAAATGGGCGGCGGATGAACTTCATAATTACAGCGCTGAATTATTTAAAAAGATGAGAAAGTGATTTTTACAGAAGAGGGTACAGCGGTGGATATTTTTTGTAAAGATATTGCGGGAGCTAAACTGAATCTGATGGGAATACTCCGTGAAAACGGGGTATTCTTTTCTATGCCCTGCGGCGGAAACGGAACATGCGGAAAATGCAGAGTACGTTTTATTTTCGGAGCTCCCAAAGCCAATGAAGCCGATAAAAATATTTTAACGGAAAAAGAAATAGCGGACGGCTGGAGAGTTGGATGCAAAGCTGTCGTAACAGGCGAGTTTGCTATTGAAATACCGTCAAAAGAGGATGATATAGCTGTTGAAACAGGATTTGGAAATGAGGAAAAATCAGGTGATTCAACAAGTGTTGAAAGAGCCAAAGAAACATCAGATAATCTTGTAATTGTAGCAGATATCGGAACCACGACAATAGCGGCGACTCTTGTAGACTGTGAAAATAATAAACAGATTGCTACAGTTACATCCGTAAATCATCAGCGAAGTTTCGGCGCCGACGTGATTTCGAGGATACAGGCATCAAATAACGGCGCAAAAGAGCTTCTTAAAAAGTCGGTAGAAGATGATCTGCGTCATTTGGCTTCAAAGCTTGGTGTTGATTTTGATAATACAAAAATGATAATTTCCGGAAATACAACAATGGAGCATCTCTTGCAGGGACTGCCGTGTGATACGCTGGGGGTCAGCCCGTATACGCCGGTGGATATTTCTTTGCACGAGTTCGGGAAATACATTATTCTTCCGGGAATCAGCACTTTTGTAGGAGCCGATATCGTAAGCGGTATAATTGCCTGCGGCATGGATGAAAGCGATAAGATCAATGTTCTTATAGATCTTGGAACTAACGGAGAAATGGCCATTGGAAATAAAGACAGGATACTTGTAACGTCTACTGCAGCAGGACCTGCCTTTGAAGGAGGCAA
Source organism: uncultured Lachnospiraceae bacterium (assembly GCA_949283905.1). Lineage (GTDB taxonomy): Bacteria > Bacillota > Clostridia > Lachnospirales > Lachnospiraceae > Alectryocaccobium. Next base: position 7,723 of record CASDUB010000048.1, read on the forward strand.
TATTTCCTGCGGTGTTGCCGGGATTCCGGGAGCTGTTGACAGTGTAACGATAAATGACGGCAATGTAAGCTATACTACGATAGGAAATGAAAAGCCGGCCGGAATATGCGGAACCGGCGTCATTGAGATTATGTATGAGCTTATTTCAAATGAAATCGTCGATGAGACCGGTCTTATGGATGATGAATATTTTGACGACGGCTTTGAAATTGCGGCAGGATGTATATTTACGGAAAAAGACGTCAGAGAAGTGCAGCTTGCAAAAGCTGCAATCAGAGCCGGTCTTGAAACTCTTATCGAGGAATTCGGCACTGATTATAAAAGTATAAACAAAATCTATATAGCAGGCGGTTTCGGAAGAAAGATAAACTTAAATAAGGCAGCGGGAATCGGCCTTATTCCTGAGGAGTTTGTCGACAAATGTGAAGCTGTCGGAAACAGTTCCCTTGAGGGCGCTGTAATGTTTGCAGCAGATACCGGATTAAAGGAAAGATTTTGTAAAATCAGCAAACAGGCGCAGGAGATCAGCCTGGCCGAGAGCGCTTCATTTAACGATTATTATATGGATCATATGTTTTTTCCGGAGGTTTGATGTTGAAAACAAAAGAAGAAATATTGGATATAGTTAATTCTGTCGGTCTTACCCAAAACGCGGTTTTTGATGCGGAAAAACTTTCTTTCAGAACGGAAGTCAGAGATATGTGCGCTGCTGACAAATGCAATATGTATGGGAAAAACTGGGCATGTCCTCCCGCATGCGGCACCCTGGATGAGATAAGAGACAAAGCCTCTGAATACAGTTGGGGTATCGTTGTTCAGAAAACGGGACAGATGGAAGATCCTTACGATGTAGATGTAATGATGGAAACGGAACAGGAGCTGAAAAAAGAATTCACAAAACTTTGTGATATACTGATTGAAAGAGAAAAGATAGACTGTTTTCCCATGGGAGCCGGAAGCTGTATGAGATGCAGCGAATGTACATATCCGGATGCGCCATGCAGATTTCCTGATAAACTTTTTCCTTCAATGGAAGCGTGCGGACTTGTGGTGTCAGATACATGCGAGCTTGCAGGCATACCTTATTATTACGGGAAAAATACTATAACATATACCTGCTGTATATTATTTAAGGGAAGTTCATCATAACGGTGAACCTCCCTTTTTTAATTAACGAATATTTATTATCAGTTGCGTTTGCTTTTAGCTTTTGCGGCAAGAACTCTCGGATCTGATTCGAGAGCTACGTCATAACGTCCTACGCAAAGAGCTCCGCCGTCAACTACGATGTTTTCTCCTGTTACATATGAAGCGTCCTTTGAAGCAAGGAATGCGATAACCGACGCCTGTTCGTCCGGGGTAGCCATACGGCGAAGCGCTGTTCCGGCGCTTGTAAGACGAGCGCATTCTTCAGGAGATATGCCTGTTATCTCTGACATGTTTGTAAGCATGGCGTCAGAACCGGTGAATCCCGGTGAAATGCTGTTAATACGTATAGGAGCAAAATCCTGAGCCATTGCTTTTGACATCAGAATAATAGCTGCTTTTGATGCGCCGTACAGTGTACGGGCTGCTACGCCCATATTACCGTTTACTGAAGCGACATTTATGATCGAAGGATAAGGTGATTTATAAAGTTCCGGAATACATACTTTACAGGCAAGTCCGAAGCCTTTTACGTTTGTTCCGAGAACTTCATCGTAATCTTCGGGATTCATTTCAAGGATCGTTCCTCCGACCTGTTTTGCACCGCAGTTTACAAGAACGTCGAGATGTCCCCATTTTTCAAGGACTGCATTAAGCGCTTTCTGAGTATCTTCCATATTTTTAATGTCAGCGGTCACGTAAATAGCACAGTCGGGACGTCCGGCTGCTTCAGTAATTTCGGCTAAAGCTTTTTTGCCGACTTCTTCGCGGCGTCCTGTGATGCAGACGTTAGCGCCTTCCATTGCAAATCTTTTTGCTGTAGCTTTTCCGATACCGTCAGTAGCTCCTGTAAGAAGCACTGCGTATCCTTCAAATCTTTTATCCATACTTATTCTCCTTTGTTAAATAATTCCGCATACACTTATATATAAAGTTTACCACATATGAGAAAAGAAACCATTAATTATTACGTTATGAATGAATATAACGAAAAATATATAAAAAAAGATGTTCCCGGTGAAAGGAACATCTTTAGTAATAAAAAAATGATAAATTAAAATGTTTCTAATAATTCAACGGCGCGTTCTGAAGCGCTTGCTGCGTCTTCTGTATATGCGTCGGCACCGATGCTGTCAGCGAATTCCTGTGTGATAGGAGCGC